>NZ_JBEXUP010000004.1:0-94944 GCF_040614375.1 Nonomuraea sp. NPDC005983 | reverse complement strand
GCAGCCTCCCTCGGGTCAGCAGTACGGCCAGCAGCAGGACTACGGCCAGGCTCAGGGTTACGGTCAGCAGCAGGACTACGGTCAGGCCCAGGGTTACGGCCAGCAGCAGGACTACGGCCAAGCCCAGGGTTACGGCCAGCAGCAGTACGGCCAGGCGCAGCAGTACGGTCAGCCCGGCTATGGACAGCAGTACGGCCAGCCGTACGGGCAGCCGGTGGGCGTGCAGCCGCCCGGCGCGCCGGCCCCGCTCGCCGAGTGGTGGCAGCGCCTGGTGGCGAGGATCATCGACGGCGTCATCTTCGGCGTCGTCAACTACGTGATCGGCCTGATCGTCGGAGCGTTGCTGCTCGCCAGCTACAGCTCGACCACCGGGACGACGAGCGGCGGTCTGGGCCCGTTCGGCGTGAGCCTGGTGACCACGATCCTGTTGGCGGCGCTCTACGTCGGCTACGACTTCTTCCTGCACAAGATGAACGGCCAGACGGTCGGCAAGATGGTCATGGGCATCAAGGTCGTCCCCGTGGGCCAGGCGCTTCCTCCCGGCGGGCTCCCCACCGACATGGCCATCAAGCGCGCGGGTGTCACCTGGGGTGGCTACTTCTTCTGGTGGATCCCGTTCCTCGGGCCGCTGGTCGGCTTCGTCTGCGTCGCGTTGAACGGCGCGTCCCAGCTGTGGGACAAGCCGTTGCAGCAGACGTTCGCCGACAAGTTCGCCCAGACCGTGGTGGTGAAGATCAAGTAGTCTCCGCGGACCTAAACAGGGGCCGGCGTCCAGCCGGTCCCTGTTTTGTGTGTGCGGGCCGTACCAAAATGGGAGGGGCGGTTCCCCGACGCGAGGTGGCTTATGACCGGCACGCGGACGTACACGGTGCCCGCTGAATGGTGGGAACGACTGGCCGCCCGGCTCATTGAGGCTCTCGTCTTCGGTGCCTTCTATTACATTCTGTTCATCACGCTGTGGGGTGTCTTCCGAACTGTCGGGTTGTCCGGCGCGTTCGACGGCCGGCTGCCCGGCGTGTTCGCGTGGTTGGCCGCCGGGCTGGGATATACGGTCTACGACTGGGTCGCGCATTCCGGTGGCGGCCGGACGTTCGGCAAGGCGATCATGGGGATTCGCCTGGCCCCCGAGGGCCTTCCGCGCGGTGCGCTGCTGAAACGGGCGCTGGTGTATCCAGGGCCCGCGATGCTGATGGGCATTCCGGTCCTGAATCTGCTGGTCGGAATCTTCGCGTTCGGTGTCGGCTTGCTCATCCTGGTCGACAAGCCGTACGAGCGCGGGCCGCACGATAGGCTCGCGGGAACGCGGGTGGTCAAAGATCTTCGCTAGCCATGCGCACCTGCGCGGATAGCTTTTCGCAAAATTTTCTCTTGATCCGGTAAGGAGCCTGGAGAGACTGGCATTAAGCTGTGTGACGTCCGGGTTGCCGGATCTCGGCTCCCCTGCCACACAGTGGGGGTCAGTGTGCCGCTATGGTCGTGTGCGGGCGGTTCACCTCGCGAGGCGATGACGGCTCGCGCCCGACGGTCGGTCGGTCTTTAAGCGCCCCCTGAAACCAGGTCCGCTGTGGAGGCGAGGACGAATGGAAGCCGTAACAGACGTATTGTCAGCGCTCATCCCCCCGCTCGTCGTAGCCGGCGCCTTCATCTTTGGCGTTGTGAAGTTGGCGCGGTCGTCTGAGGGGCCCCGCGCGCGGGCAAACCGTGATCAGGCGGAGAACCGCTGATCAGCCGATCAGTCGAATCCCCGAAGCGCTGAATTGTGTCCGCGCCTTTCCGGGTATATGTTTGGGTCGGCGAATGAAACAATGCTCCGGGAAAGGATTGCGTAGATGGCCAAGCAGATCCAGGAGATTCTCATCGATGACCTCGATGGGGGCGAGGCCAATGAGACGGTCAGCTTCGCTATTGACGGCTCCACCTATGAGATTGACCTCAGCGACCTAAACGCGAAGAAGCTGAGGGACGCGCTCACGCCTTTCGTGCAGCACGCTCGCCGGGCAGGTGCCGTCTCCGCGCGTCGTCGTGGTCGTGGCGGGCAGCGTGCGATGAGCCGCGAGAAGAGCTCGGAGATCCGGCAGTGGGCCAAGGCTCACGGCCTGCCGGTCAGCGAGCGCGGCCGAATCGCCTCCACCGTCGTGGAGAAGTACGAAGCGGCGCACTAAGGTGCCGTCATCCGACCATGCGCTTATGCCGTTCGCCTAGGACCCCGGCGATCGCCATAAGCGCATGATCATTTGTGGGTTGCCCTCAACCGCTCGATGGTTACCCGCGTCGATCTTCTAATGCGCCCAAATACGGACGCTTGGATCGTCGACCCCTGATTCACGGGTGAGTCCCTTTTCTGGGGCTGGTTCGTTCCAGGAGGGCCATCGCGAGGGTCTTCCGGGAGCCGTCTGGTAACCGGGCTGACCAGTCAGAGGTAGATTTCTCCGTCTGGAACCCCTTGCCCGCAGGGCCTGTGGGTCACGACCGCGTCTGCCCCGCCGCGAGAAGTGGCGCCACGTTTGGACGTCCACATAGGATGTTCTGGTATGGGTTACGTACGCGGCAACCCTGACGTTCAGACGCGACCGCCCCAGGTCGAGTGGTGTGAGCGTCCGACGGCCGAGCCGTGCTGATCTGTCCCCGCCGAGGGGGGCAATTGCCGGTGCTCGCGAGTAGCGCCCTAAACCTCGTTCGCTTGCGGCGTATCGGGAACACGACGCCCTCTAACAGTAGTTGGATGGAGGGTGAACGCCCTGCTCCCGGGGAACGTTTCTGCTATAGAGCGTGTCAGTGGCAGAGGGCACGGTTCGCCGGGCCAGGGCTAGCATGCGGGATGACGGGACCGGATTTACCGGCCTGGCTGACCGCTCTGTGAGGAGCGACGAGATGTTCGAGAGGTTCACCGACCGAGCGAGGCGGGTTGTCGTCTTGGCCCAAGAAGAGGCCAGGATGCTCAACCACAACTACATCGGCACTGAGCACATTCTTCTTGGATTGATCCATGAAGGTGAGGGCGTAGCCGCCAAGGCTCTGGAGAGCCTGGGCATCAGCCTTGAAGGAGTGCGTCAGCAGGTCGAGGAGATTATCGGCCAGGGCCAGTCGGCTCCGTCGGGGCACATTCCGTTCACCCCGCGGGCCAAGAAGGTTCTTGAGCTGTCGCTCCGTGAGGCTTTGCAGCTGGGTCACAACTACATCGGCACCGAGCACATCCTGCTCGGGCTCATCCGCGAGGGTGAGGGTGTGGCGGCTCAGGTGCTGGTCAAGCTTGGAGCTGATCTCAACCGTGTCCGGCAGCAGGTCATCCAGTTGCTCCACGGTTACCAGGGCAAGGAGCCGGCCGCCGCGGGCGGCCCCCAGGAGTCGGCCCCGTCCACCTCCCTGGTGCTCGACCAGTTCGGCCGCAACCTGACCCAGGCCGCCCGCGAGGGCAAGCTGGATCCGGTCATCGGCCGCGAGAAGGAGATCGAGCGGGTCATGCAGGTCCTCTCCCGGAGGACCAAGAACAACCCCGTTCTCATCGGCGAGCCCGGCGTCGGCAAGACCGCCGTCGTCGAGGGCCTGTCGCAGAAGATCGTCAGGGGCGAGGTGCCCGAGACGCTGAAGGACAAGCAGCTGTACACGCTTGACCTCGGCGCGCTGGTCGCCGGCTCCCGCTACCGCGGTGACTTCGAGGAGCGCCTGAAGAAGGTGCTCAAGGAGATCCGCACGCGCGGCGACATCATCCTGTTCATCGACGAGCTGCACACGCTCGTGGGTGCGGGTGCCGCCGAGGGCGCCATCGACGCCGCCAGCATCCTCAAGCCCATGCTGGCCCGCGGCGAGCTGCAGACCATCGGCGCCACGACTCTCGACGAGTACCGCAAGTACCTGGAGAAGGACGCCGCGCTTGAGCGGCGCTTCCAGCCGATCCAGGTGGCCGAGCCCTCGCTCAGCCACACGATCGAGATCCTCAAGGGTCTGCGCGACCGTTACGAGGCGCACCACCGGGTGTCGATCACCGATGGCGCGCTGGTGGCCGCCGCCCAGCTGGCCGATCGTTACATCAGCGACCGCTACCTGCCCGACAAGGCGATCGACCTCATCGACGAGGCCGGTTCGCGGATGCGCATCCGCCGGATGACCGCTCCGCCGGATCTGCGCGAGTACGACGAGAAGATCGCCAATGTCCGCCGTGACAAGGAGTCCGCGATCGACGCGCAGGACTTCGAGAAGGCGGCCGCCCTCCGTGACCAGGAGAAGCAGCTGCAGCTCAAGCGCGAGCGGCGGGAGAAGGAGTGGAAGGCCGGCGACATGGATGTCGTGGCCGAGGTCACCGAGGAGCTCATCGCCGAGGTTCTCGCGACCGCCACCGGCATCCCGGTCTTCAAGCTGACCGAGGAGGAGTCGCAGCGCCTGCTCCGCATGGAGGACGAGCTCCACAAGCGGATCATCGGCCAGGACGACGCCATCAAGGGGTTGTCGCGGTCCATCCGGCGTACTCGCGCCGGTCTGAAGGATCCGCGCCGTCCCGGTGGGTCGTTCATCTTCGCGGGTCCGTCCGGTGTCGGTAAGACCGAGCTGTCCAAGGCGCTGGCGGAGTTCCTCTTCGGCGACGAGGACGCTCTGATCAGCCTGGACATGTCGGAGTTCATGGAGAAGCACACCGTCTCCAGGCTGTTCGGCTCGCCTCCCGGCTACGTCGGGTACGAGGAGGGCGGTCAGCTCACCGAGAAGGTGCGGCGCAAGCCGTTCTCCGTGGTCCTGTTCGACGAGATCGAGAAGGCCCACCCCGACATCTTCAACTCGCTGCTGCAGATCCTGGAAGACGGTCGTCTGACCGACGCCCAGGGCCGGGTGGTCGACTTCAAGAACACGGTCATCATCATGACCACCAACCTCGGTACCCGCGACATCTCCAAGGGCATCGGGGTCGGGTTCGCGAAGTCCAACGACACCGAGTCCAACTACGAGCGGATGAAGGCGAAGGTGCAGGAGGAGCTCAAGCAGCACTTCCGGCCGGAGTTCCTGAACCGTGTCGACGACATCGTGGTCTTCCACCAGCTGACGCCGAACGAGATCATCAAGATCGTTGATCTGATGCTCGCCCAGGTCGACGCCAGGCTGAAGGACCGCGACATGGGCCTGGACGTCTCGCCCGAGGCCAAGCAGCTGCTGGCCGACCGTGGTTACGACCCGGTCATGGGCGCCCGTCCGCTGCGCCGGACCATCCAGCGCGAGCTGGAGGACGCCCTGTCGGAGAAGATCCTCTACGGCGAGCTGCGTCCTGGTCAGGTCGTCAAGGTCACCGTCGAGGGCGAGGGCGACAACGCCAAGTTCATCTTCGTGGGTGAGCAGGCGTCGCAGATCCCCGACTCGGCCGCGGCGATCGCAGCGCCGATCCAGCACTAGCCGAAGATCGCCGAAGCCCCCGTGGGAGGTCTCTCCCACGGGGGCTTCTGGCATTGGTAAAGCGGCCGTTGCCTAATTGTTGGCTTGGCTGGTGCTTCGCCACCGCAAGTAGTACTACTGTGTGTAGAGTAACGCCCTAGTTCAATCCAAGAGAGTCGCAAGAGCAGGTTCCTACGTTGGCGACTGCTCCCTGAGGAGTACCGAGGAATCAACTCAGGGCGGACGCGTGCGCCACCGGGAGCAGGCATGCTCTACGGGGTCCGCATGTCCCTGAGCGGCGATGGAACACACCAGTGGAGGAAGCCGATGCGCCTGCGTCACGACGACGGAACGCTCGTTCACCTGGCCTACAACGCCGGCGTCCACCCCGCTGAAGACCTGGAGAACCTGATCGCCCACCTGACCCGCTACGCGGTGCCGGTGCGTAAGCGCCTCGGCGTCGAGCGGATGGGCGTCGGCCTGTGGCTCGCGCCGAGCGTGGCCGACCACCTCACCGCCGACCGCATCGAACTGGTGCGGCTGCGGCGGTCGCTGGAGGAGCGCGGGCTCGAAGTGGTGAGCCTGAACGGCACGGGCGGGCGCAACCAGGAGGTGCCCGGCCCCGACTGGGCCAAGCCCGAGCGCTACCGCTACACGATGGCGCTGGCGCGCATCCTCGCCTTCCTGCTGCCCGACGACGTACGGTTCGGCAGCATCTCCACCATCCCGATCGGGTGGCGCCACGACTGGCCCGCCGACCTCCACTCGATCGCCACCCGCCGGCTGGAGCGGCTGGCCCGCGAGCTGCGCGGCATCTACAGCGTCACCGGCAAGACGATCCGGGTCGGCTTCGAGCCGTGGCCCGGCTGCGTCCTGGAGACGACCGAGCAGGCGCTGGAGCGGGTGTGCGGCATCGACTCCGAGCACCTCGGCGTCTGCCTGGACGCCTGCCATCTGGCGTGCGGCGCTGAGGAAGCCGGCGCGGCGCTGCGCGGGCTCGCCGAGGCGGGCGCGCCGGTCGTCAAGCTGGGGCACGTCCACAGCCACACGGGTCAGACGCCCAGCACCGGCCCGGTCCTGCACGACACGCTCACGGCGATGCTGTCGGGCGCTGTGAGTGGCAGCGCGCACATCGAGGTCGAGACCCACAACCTGGCGGTCCCTGGCCGCGCCAAGGGGCCTGGAGCGCTGGTGTCCCTCCTGGCGGAGGAGCTCGACTGGGCCCGCGAGAGCCTCACCGGCCTCGGCCTCCAACTGGCCGCCTGACCCCCTCGGCCGACCCCTTCGGCTGGCTGACTGACCGCCTCGGCCGGCCCCTTCGGCTGGCTGTCTGACCGCCTCGGCCGGCCCCTTCGGCTGGCTGTCTGACTGCGTCGGTCGGCCGCCTGAGCGTCGGCGCTGTTCGGCAGGCAGTTTGGCCGTCCCTGGTGTCCAGCAGGCCGCGTGGCCGTCGGTGCTGCCCGGTGGCTGCCTGACCGTCCCCCTTGTCCAGTTGGCTGTCTGGGCGTCTCCTGCAGGCCAGGCAGGCGCGTTCGGCGCGTTGCGTAGGCGCCCACGGCCTTCGTCGGCCCGCCTGCCGGGCGGGGACGCCGAGGCCCGCCCGTGCCCGTCCCTCTTCGGGGTGGCGGCGGCTTGGCGGGTCGGGAGAGACGGGCTGGGGCGGGCGGGTGAGGCGTCAAAGGGTGCCGAACCAGCCGGGGGTGTCGAGGCGGAAGAGGTCCGGTGGGGTGACCTTGCGGAGGTCTGCCTCGATGGCCCTCAGGCGGTCCGCGCCCAGTTGGTCGGCCCAGCGGCTGCGGAGGTCCTCGAAGATGTGCGCCGACCGGACGAGGGCGTCGACGCCGCGCCCGGTCAGCCGGACGATCTTGCGTCTCGTGTCCTGCGGGTCCACGGTGCGTTCCACGTAGCCGAGGCGTTCCAGGGACTCGATCGTCTTGCCCGCCGCCTGTTTCGAGACGCCGAGTGTGCGGCCGAGGTCGACGGCGGTGGTGCCTGCCTGCCCGATGGCCTGCATGACGAAGCCGTGCATGGGGCGCAGGTCAGGGTGGCCCTGACGGGCAAGCTCGGCGTGCAACTCGTCGATGAGCACCCTGAACCCGAGCAGGAGGCGGAGCGGCAGTTCGAAGCCGGGGGCGTCGCTTGACACGATAGACAACCTGGTTAACTATATAGACAACGTTATTGTCCATATTAAGGGATTCCGAGATGACTGTCATTCGTGATGCCGACGCGCGCCGCTCAGAGACTCCGGGCGGCGTCATGACCACGTTCGCGTCCCCCACCCAGGGCGGCTCCTCGCGGTCGATGTGGCGCGTGGACGCCAAGCCCGGCGCGACCGGCCCCGTCCACAGCTTCGACAGCGAGCAGGTGTGGACGTGGATCGACGGCGCGGCCACCGTCGACCTGGACCAGGAGACGTTCACCGTCACCCCGGGCGACACCGTGGTCATGCCCGCGGGCGCCACCCGCCGCGTGCTGGCCGACCCGGAGGCGGGTTACGCGGCCATCGTCACCGCACCCGCCGGAGCCCGTGCCACCACCGCCGACGGCACCGAGCACGGCGTGCCGCCATGGATCGCCTGACCCCGTTCACCCCCGCACCCCGAGGAGACACAGATGCCTACGATCCCGTCCGCTGACGCCCGCAGGACCGAGACGCCCAACGCCGTCATGACCACCCTCGCCTCACCCACCCAGGGCCCCGCCGGGCAGGCTGTCTGGCGCGTCGACGCCAAGCCCGGCATGGAGGGGCCCGTCCACGCCTTCGACAGCGAGCTCATCTGGACGTGGATCGACGGCTCGGCCACCGTCACCCTGGAGCGCGACCGGTTCACTGTGGGCCCCGGCGACACGATGATCCTGCCCGCCGACGTGACCCGCCAGATGTCCGCCGACCCCCGGGACGGCTTCGCCGCCATCGTCGTCGCGCCCGTGGGAGCGCGCGTGTACAACCCCGACGGCACCTCGGACCCTGACGCCTGCGACATCGCCCCCAAGGGGACCGAACGCACCGTCCCCCCGTGGGCCCGCTGACCCGCCGAAGCTCGTCGCCTCGGGGGAGGGGCCCCGTCCGGCAGGACGGGGATCAGCTTGAGGCACGTCCATGGCGGTTTGCGGCGTAAGCGGGGCCAGGCGCTCGGAATGTGCACCGGACGGCAGGAGCCGGTCTCGACGGGGTTGCCGCCGTAGGCGGGCCCGGGGCGTGGTCAGGCGTGGGGGAGGCGGTAGGTGCCGTCGTCGAGGTGCTCGGCGAGGCCGTCGGTGATCAGGCCGTCGAGGGCGCGTTCGCGCTGCACTGGATCGTCCCACACGACGTCCAGCGCGGACTTCGGCACCGGGCCGTGGGCCGCGCGGAGCACCGCCAGCAGGCGGCCCCTGCACTGGCGGTCGGTGCCCGCGTACGACTGGCCCTTGCGGGCCGGCCCGGCGTGCGGGGGTTTGCCCGCGAGACGCCAGGCGCAGACGGACGCGATCGGGCAGTCGGCGCATCGGGGACCGCGGGCCGTGCAGACCAGGGCGCCGAGCTCCATGACGGCCACCCCCCAGCGGGCGGCGCCGAGTTCGGGCAGGAGCGACTCGGCGAGCCGTCGCTCGGCGGCCGAGGTCGCCGTCGGCGGGTACTCCTCGGCGCGCACCGCCCTGGCGAACACGCGCCGCACGTTGGTGTCGAGCACGGCGTGCCGCCCGCCGTACGCGAAGCTGGCCACCGCCGCGGCGGTGTACTCGCCGATGCCCGGCAGGCCCAGCAGGGTCGCGTGGTCGGACGGCACCTCGCCGCCGTGCTCCTCGGTGATGGCCCGCGCGCACGCGTGCAGCCGCAGCGCCCTGCGTGGGTAGCCGAGCCGGCCCCAGTGCCGTACGGCCTCGCCTGGCTGCTCCGCGGCCAGGTCCTTGGGGGACGGCCAGCGTTCCATCCACTCGTGCCAGACAGGCAGGACGCGGACGACCGGGGTCTGCTGCAACATGATCTCGCTGACCAGCACTCCCCAGGGCGTCGCGGACGGAGCGCGCCACGGAAGGTCCCGGGCGTTGTCCTCGTACCACTCCAGAACGGGCTCGTGTAGGAGGTTCGGCTCAACCACGGGCCCAAGGGTATGCGGAGACGGCCTTCGGCCGCTCGCCTACAGGGTTCGGCGATGTCGAGATGGCCAACAGCGGCGTGTCGTCACCCTCCGTGGTCGATGAATTACCATGCTGTAACTATGGATCCGGATACGATGCGTGGCGACGGCGGCGACGTCTACTGGCGACGGCGTATGAGCGTGCTCGTCGCGGTGCTTGTGGTGGTCGCGGTCGTGGCGTGGGCGTGCTCCACCCGGGCCGCCGGGCCGCAGCGGTCGAGCGCGCAGTCCTCGGCCAGCGCCTCTCCCACGCCAGATCCTCTGCTCGCCGGGCTGCGCACGCTGGCCATGGGCACCGCCAGCCCGTCGCCGTCGCCGACGCCATCGCCGACGGCGTCGGCTTCGCCGCCCTCGAAGAAGGGCGCGGCGGCGGCGCACGGCAGGCGGGCGGGCGAGCCGTGCAACGAGCGCGACCTGGTGCTGAGCATGCAGGGCAAGCAGGACGTCTACGCCGGAGCCGACCAGCCCAACTTCCTCGTCACCCTGGTCAACACCGGCCCTGTCATGTGCCGGGCCGACGTTGGGCCGCGGGCGATGGAGGTCCGCATCACGTCGGGCGATGACCGCATCTGGTCCACGGCCGACTGTGTCAGCGGCGCGGGCGTCGAGGTGCAGGACTTGGAGCGGGGTGTCCCGTACGTCCGCTCGCTGGACTGGGACCGCCGGCGCTCCAGTGCCGACTGCCGCAGCACGCCGTCCGACGCCCTGCCGGGCACGTACGTCGCGGTGGCGCGGATGGGCAAGCTGAAGAGCTCGATGGGCGTCTTCCACCTGCGCTGAGCTCGGTGTCCGGCCCGGCTGCGACCGGAAACGGGGGTCGCTCCTGATCGGCCCGTGCTCGTTCAGCACGATGAGGCCGACAGAACGCCCGAGGGCGTCTATTAGATAGAACGATTGATCTACTGCCGATCTCATGCCAGAATCGGACAGGTGACGACGAGACCCGGACCCCGCGAACGGCTCCTTGACGCCGCCCGCGACCTCACCTATGCCCAGGGCGTACACGTCGGCGTCGACGCGATACTCAAGCAGGCCGATGTCGCCCGCCGCTCGCTCTACCAGCACTTCGGCGGCAAGGACGGGCTCATCGTCGAGGTGCTGCGCACCAGCGCCAGCCTGACCGGCTACCGCCAGGTCATGGACGACGCCGGCGACGACCCGCGCGACCGCGTCCTCGCCGTCTTCGACGAGTTGGAGCGAATCACCACGCAGCCGTCCTTCCGGGGGTGCCGTTACACCGCGGCCGAGCTCACCCTCACGGACCCGGACCACCCCGCCCACGCGGAGATCCGCGCCTTCAAGGACGGGTTGCACGAGCTCTTCACCGCCGAGTTGACCCGCCACGGCCACCCGGCGCCGGGCTTCGGCGCCGAGCAACTCGTCGTGCTCGTCGACGGGGTGCTCGCTCACGCCGTCACCCGCCCGGACGCCCACCCCGCCCTGGCGGCACGGGCGATGGCGGAACTCGTCCTCGGCCGCTGAACCAGCCCGCCTGCCGGGCCCGTCTGTCCGGAAAGGCGGGTGGGTGTCAGACGTACCGTTCGAGGATGGAGGACTCGGCGAGGCGGGACAGGCCCTCGCGGACGCTGCGCGCCCTGGACTCGCCCACACCACCCACGACCTGCAGGTCGTCGATGTTGGCCGCCAGCAGCTTCTGCAGGTTGCCGAAGTGGTTGACCAGCCGGTCGACCACGGTGGCCGGCAGCCGCGGAACCTTGGCCAGCAGGCGGAAGCCGCGCGGGCTCACCGGCCCGTCGAGGGTCTCGTCGTGCCCGAGGATGCGCGCGACCGCCGACAGGTCAAGCAGCTCGCTGGACGACAGCTGGTCGAGGTCGTGCATGGCCTCCGAGAGGCGGCGCTGGCGGCGCCCGGAGGGGGCCGGGAGGTAGTCGCGCACCACCAGCTCGCGCTCGGAGTCGACGCCCGCCACCAGCTCGTCGAGCTGCAGCGAGAGGAGCCTGCCGTCGGTGCCGAGCTCGACCACGTAGCCCTTGATCTCGTCGGAGATGCGCCTGACCATCTCCAGTCGCTGCACGACCGCGCTCACGTCGCGGACCGTGACCAGATCCTCGATCTCCAGGGCCGACAGCGTGCCAGAGACCTCGTCGAGCCGGTGCTTGTAGCGTTCGAGGGTCGCCAGGGCCTGGTTGGCCTTGGACAGGATCGCCGCCGACTCCTCCAGCACGTAGCGGATGCCGTCGAGGTAGAGGGCGATGATGCGCATGGACTTGCTGATCGCGATGATCGGCAGGCCGGTCTGCCTGGCGACCCGCTGCGCCGTGCGGTGGCGGGTGCCCGACTCGTCGGTGGCGATCGCGGGGTCGGGCACGAGGTGGACGGCGGCGCGCACGATCTTGTAGTCGCCGTGCTTGAGCACGATCGCGCCGTCCATCTTGGCCAGCTCGCGCAGCCTGGTGGCGGAGAAGTCGACGTCGAGCTCGAAACCGCCGCTGCAGAGCTGTTCCACGACGCCGTTGTAGCCGAGCACGATCAGGCCGCCGGTCTGACCGCGCAGGATCCGCTCCAGGCCGTCGCGCAGTGGTGTGCCCGGGGCCACCGAGGCCAGGGCTTCGCGACGGCGGTCGTCAAGACTCCTGTCGTTTGGCACCAGACCCCCGTGTCGAAATAGTCAGGCTCAGCTTAGCCGTGCTATGTGACGTGCGTGAGCGCGTCCCAGACGTTCTCTGCCTCGACCACTTCGAAACCGGGTGCGAACGGGGCCGAGCCGACGGGCACCAGGGCCCGCTGGCCGCCGCGCCTTCTGGGGCCCTCGTCGAGCGATCCCTTGGGCACCAGCCCGCGCTTGAACCCCAGTCTGGCGGCCTCGCTGAGCCGCTGCCGGACGTCCTTGACCGGGCGTAGTTCGCCCGCCAGCCCCACCTCGCCGAGCGCCACCAGGCCGGCGGGCAGCGGCTTGTCGCCGGCGGCGCTGGCCACCGCCAGCATGACCGACAGGTCGACCGCCGGGTCGGCCAGCTTGATGCCGCCGACGGTCGCGGTGAACACGTCGCAGCCGCCCAGCTTGGCGTTGAGCCTGCGTTCCAGCACCGCGAGGATCATCTGCACCCGGTAGGTGTCGAGCCCGGACGACGTGCGCCTGGGCTGCTGCGCCTCCGTGCGGGCGACCAGCGCCTGCACCTCGGCGGGCAGCGGCCGGGTGCCCTCGACGGTGACGGTCACGCAGGTGCCCGGCACCGGCTCACTGCGCCGCGACACGAACAGCCCGCTCGGATCGGTGATGCCTTCGATGCCGCGTTCGTGCAGGTCGAAGCAGCCCACCTCATCGGTGGGGCCGAACCTGTTCTTGATCGCCCGCACCATCCGCAGCCGCGAGTGACGGTCGCCCTCGAAGTTGAGCACGACGTCGACGAGGTGCTCCAGCGTGCGCGGGCCGGCGATCGAGCCTTCCTTGGTGACGTGGCCGACGAGCACGGTCGCCATGTTGCGCTCCTTGGCGAGCCGCACCAGGTTGGCGGCCACCTCGCGCACCTGGGTCACCCCGCCGGGCACGCCGGTCGCCTGCGCCGAGCCGATGGTCTGCACCGAGTCGACGACGAGCAGCCTCGGCTGGACCTTCTCCACGTGTGTCACCAGAGCCGACAGCTCGGTCTCGGCCGCCAGGTACAGGTGATCCTGGATGGCCCCGATGCGGTCGGCCCGCAACCGCACCTGCGCCGCCGACTCCTCGCCCGTCACGTACAGGACGGTGTCGCGCTCGGCGATGCGCGCCGCCGCCTCCAGCAGGAGGGTCGACTTCCCGATGCCGGGCTCGCCCGCGAGCAGCACCACCGCGCCGGGCACCATGCCGCCGCCGAGGACCCGGTCGAGCTCGCTCACGCCGGTGGTGCGCGCGATCGCCACTTCGGCCTTGACCTGGCCGATCGGCACCGCCGGCGCGCTGGTGGCACCGGCCTGGACCACGTTGACCCCGGCGCGCGCCCCCTCTTCGTCGACCGTGCCCCACGCCTGGCACTCGCCGCACCGCCCCACCCACTTCGTGGTGCGCCACCCGCACTCGGCACAGCGGTAACCGGGCTTCTGCGCTGACTTGGCCATGCCGAGCAGGCTAGCGGCCCCGGCCGACAATCTCCGCAAGATCTGGCCCGCGCCGACCGCCTCGGGGCGGCGGCCGCGCCAGGTCGTGGGTCACACGCGGCGTGCGGGGGCGTGGTCACAGGGTGTGCAGGGGGTGGGGGTTACCCGGGGGTGTGCAGGGGCGTGGGTTACCCGGGGGCGGTTCGGTGGGCCCTCGGAAGGGTCAGGCGAGGCCCAGTTCGGAGACGATCATGCGCTTGGGCTTGGCCCCCACGATCTGCTTCACCGGCTCGCCGTTCTCGAACAGCAGCATCGTCGGCAGGCCCATGACGCCGTAGCGGGCCGAGATCTCGGGGTTCTCGTCGCTGTTGAGCTTGCCGATCGTCAGGCCGTGTTCGGCCTCGATCTCGGCCAGCACCGGCGCGACCATCCGGCAGGGACCGCACCACTCCGCCCAGAAGTCGACGAGCACCGGCTTGTCGCTCCTGAGGACCTGCTCCTCGAAGTTCTCCGTCGTCAGTGTGATCATTTCTCTCCCCTTACGAAACAGCCCGGGCAGGACTCGGCGAGCTGGGCGGCCACCTCGGCCCGCCTGGCGAGCAGGACGCGGATCTCGTCGTCGATCTCGGCCAGCTTGCGCCGGTAGACCAGCACGGACTCGCGGCACACCCCGCCGGAGCTGTGCCCGGCGCGGAGGCAGTCGACGAACGGCCGGGTGTCCTCAAGGGTGAACCCCACGGCCAGCAGCGCGCGGATCTCGGACACCAGCCTGACGTCCTCCTCGGCGTACTCGCGGTATCCGTTGGGCCCCCTGCGGGCGGTGAGCAGCCCGTGCTGCTCGTAGTAGCGGAGCGAGCGGGTGCTCACCCCCGCCCGTGCGGCCAACTCTCCGATGCGCATGCAACCACGGTAAACGTTGACACCGACGTCAAGGTCAAGGCCTCAGTAGTGGCGCCAGCGCAGCACGTTGGGGTAGGGCAGTTCCAGTCCGGGCGTCTCGGCGATGGCCTGCTCCGCCACCTCGGGCGCGAACTCGATGCGCAGGACGGCTTCCAGGTCGGCCCGGCGCTCGAAGGTCATCCGCAGGTCGAGCGGCTGCCGCTGCCAGCCGTGACGGTCCCAGAAGGCCTCCACCTTGGACGCCGAGTAGGTGGGCACGGTACGGGAGAACCAGCGGCCGAAGGAGCCCCGGGTGGCGTCGAGGTCGATGACGAAGGCCGTGCCGCCCCGCCGCAGCACGCGCGACAGCTCGCGCAGGCCGGGCTCGCAGCCGGGGCCGAAGAAGTACGCCCAGCGCGCGACGGCGACGTCCACGGAGGTGTCGGCCAGTGGGAGGTCCTGCGCGGTGGCGGCGTGCACCTCGACGCCCGCCAGCCCGGCGCAGCGGCGGCGGGCGAGCGCCGCCAGGTCGTGGTGCGGCTCGACGCCGATCACCCTGGACGCGTCGGCGGCGTAGCCGGGCAGGTGGTAGCCGGTGCCGCAGCCGATGTCGAGGACGGTGGCGCCGTCCCAGGGGCGCAGCGCGCGCATGGCGGCGTCGGCGACGCCGTCGGGGTCGGCGGCGCGGTTCTCCAGCTCGTAGATCTGCGGCGTGTTCCAGATGTTGGGGCTGGGTACGGCGCCTCTGGCGATGCGGGGCATGTCACAACGGTAGGCGCAGACTGCATAGGTGCAGACTCCGCTGCCTTTGGTGAGCCGCTGGACGCGGCTCACCAAAGGGCTCGCGCGCCAGATCGGCTTCTCCGGCTTAGGCTGGCAACGTGGCTGATGTCATCCGCGTGCCCAATGCGAAGATCGCATTGTCCACCGCCTCGGTATATCCCGAACGCACTCCTGACGCGTTCGAACTGGCAGCGCGCCTGGGGTACGACGGTGTCGAGATCATGGTCGGCGCCGACCCGGTGAGCCAGGACATCGACGTGATCGAGCGGCTTTCCGAGCACTACCAGGTGCCCGTGCTGGCCATCCACGCGCCCTGTCTGCTGGTGACCCAGCGGGTCTGGGGGCGCGATCCGTGGGCCAAGCTGGTCAGGGCGCAGCAGGCGGCGGAGCGGCTCGGCGCCTCGACCGTCGTGGTGCACCCGCCGTTCCGCTGGCAGCGCGACTACGCCCGCGAGTTCGAGACGGGGCTCGCGCGGATGCGCGATGAGACCGATGTCACGTTCGCGGTGGAGAACATGTTCCCGCTGCGGGCGAGGGGCAACGACGTGGTGCCGTACGCTCCCGACTGGAACCCGATCGACTACGACTTCCCGCACGTCACGCTCGACCTGTCACACACGGCGGTGTCGGGCTCCGACGCGATGGAGATGGCCACCAAGCTCGGCGACCGCCTCGCCCACCTGCACCTGGCCGATGGCGTCGGCACGACGAACAAGGACGAGCACCTCGTCCCCGGCAGGGGCAACCAGCCGTGCGCGCCCATGCTGGAGCGGCTGGCAGGAAACGGCTACAGCGGGCTGGTCGTGTTGGAGATCAACACGCGTAAGGCCGCCAGCCGCACGGAGCGCATCGACGACCTGGCCGAGGCGCTGGCCTTCGCCCGCCTGTACCTGGCGGCGTCCTCATGAACGTGGGGCCGATGCGTGAGCTCGGCCAGGTGTTCGACAGCGTCGCCGACGCCTACGACGCGGCCCGTCCCTCCTACCCTGACGAGCTGTTCACGGCGCTGTCGGAGGTGTCGGGCGTCCTGTTCGAGGGCGCGACGGCGGTGGACGTCGGCGCGGGCACGGGCATCCTGACGCGCGCCCTGCAGGCGCGCGGCGCCCGGGTGGTGGCGGTGGACCCCGGGGCCGAGATGCTGGCCCGCCTGGTCTCCCGCCTGGACGAGCCCGCTGCCGCGGTGGCGGCGCTCCGGGGCGACGGCAACGCGCTGCCCCTGGCCGGCGCGACGGCCGACCTCGTCTGCTATGCGCAGTCGTGGCACTGGCTCGACCCGGCCGAGTCGATCGCCGAGGCCCGGCGGGTGCTGCGTCCCGGCGGCGCGATCGCGGGCTGCTGGAACTTCTCCGACGCCGCCTCGGCCGGCTGGCTGGCCGAGTTCGAAGAGCGGCTGGCGCGGGAGTTGCCGACGTACTGGGGGCCCGCGGCGGAGAAGTGGGCGCCGCCGCCGATCGCCACCGCCTTCGAAGTGGTCGAGGAGCGCTGGATCCCCTGGACGAGGTTGGTCGGAGTCGAGGACTTCCTGCTCGACCTGCGCTCGCACTCCTACATGGCGGCGCTGCCGCGGGAGGCCGCCGACGATCTGGTCGGGCGGCAGCGTGCGGCGCTGATCAAGGCCTTCCCCGAGGGCGTGCTGTCGGTGCCGATGCGGGTCTACCTGGCGGTGGGCAGGTGACCGTGAAGCGCCGCCCAGGGCGCAGGCCCGGGGCCGCCGACACCCGGGGCGAGATCCTCACCGCGGCCAGGCGGGTCTTCGCCGAGAAGGGGTTCGACAAGGCGACGGTCCGGGGCATCGCCAGGGAGGCGAAGGTCGATCCGGCGCTGGTGCACCACTACTTCGACACCAAGGAGGGCATGTTCGCGGCGGCGATGGCGCTGCCGGTGACTCCAGAGCAGGTCATCCCGTTGCTGCTCGACGGGCCGTCCGAGAGCATCGGCGAGCGGCTGGTCCGGATGCTGCTGGAGGTGACCGCCGAGCCGGAGACACGCGAGCCGATGATCGCTCTCATCCGCTCCGCCATGACGAACGACCAGGCCGTCACGATGTTCAGGGAGTTCATCACGAACGCGCTGCTGTACCGGGTGGCCGACTCGCTGGGCGTCCCGCACCTGCGCGTGGAGGCGGCGTTCGCGCAGATGCTCGGCGTGATCATGAGTCGGTACGTGCTCAGGCTCGAGCCCCTGGCCAGCGCTGATGCGGAGGAACTGGTGGAGCTGCTGGCGCCGACCATCCAGAGGTACTTCGCCGTCTAGAGCATTGTTCTCTAGAGTGGGATGTATTACCCCGGAAATGTTACTCGCGGGTACCCTTCCGGGGAGGCCTGGCCGGCGGCGCCACCGTACGCTGGCAGGCAACGTCGTCTGTGGGAGGACCCCGTGCTCTGGGTGGCCATCATCGGGCTCATCATGACCGTCCTGGCAGTGGCCGTCGCGGGCCGCAGGGCGCTGTTCCTGTTCAGGCTCGCGACCGTGGGCCCGCCTGCGCCCGAGCGCCTCGAGTACGCGAAGGCGCACGTGGGCGACGAGGTCAAGGCGCAGCTCGTCGAGGTGTTCGGTCAGAAGAAGCTGCTCAAGTGGACCCCGTCGGGAATCGCGCACTTCTTCGTGATGTGGGCGTTCTTCATCCTGCTGACCGTCTACATCGAGGCGTACGGCGCGATCATCCAGGGTGCGATCACCGGTGAACCCGACTTCCGCATCCCGCTGATCGGCACCTGGGCGGTGCTCGGCTTCCTGCAGGACTTCATCGCCGTCGCCTGTCTGCTGGGCCTGGTCGCGTTCGCCGTCATCCGGGTCAAGAACTCGCCCAAGACGCTGGGCCGCGAGTCCCGCTTCTCCGGCTCGCACCTGAGCGGCGCCTGGCTCGTCCTGTTCATGATCTTCAACATCATCTGGACGCTCTTCCTGGCCCGCGGCGCGTCGGCGGCCAACGGCAACTTCCCGTACTCCTCCGGCGCGTTCGTCTCGCTGGCGCTGGGCGACGCGCTGCCGCACAGCGCGCTGCTGGAGGAGATCGCGCTGCTCCTGCACATCGGCTTCATGCTGGTGTTCCTGGTCATCGTGGTGAACTCCAAGCACCTGCACATCTTCACCGCGCCGCTGAACGTGCTCTTCTCCCGCCGCCCCGACGGGCTGGGCGCCGCGTCCGAGCTGCGCGTCGACGGCAAGCCCGTCGACTTCGAGGACGAGGACCTCGACCCCGAGCGGCTGGGCCGCGGCAAGATCGGCGACACCACCTGGAAGGGCTTCCTCGACTTCTACTCCTGCACCGAGTGCGGCCGCTGCCAGTCGCAGTGCCCGGCCTGGAACACCGACAAGCCGCTGTCGCCGAAGATGCTCATCCTCGACCAGCGCGACCACGCCTTCAAGGTGGCCCCGTACCTGATGGCGGCGTCCACCGAGCACGCCGACACCGACGTGCTCGCGCTGCTGGAGAAGCCGCTGGTCGGCGAGGAGGGCGTGATCCACCCGGACGTCCTGTGGTCGTGCACCAACTGCGGCGCCTGCGTCGAGCAGTGCCCGGTGGACATCGAGCACATCGACCACATCCTCGACATGCGGCGTTACCAGGTGATGGTCGAGTCGTCGTTCCCGTCCGAGGCGGGGGTGATGGTGAAGAACCTGGAGAACAAGGGCAACCCGTGGGGCATGTCCGAGATGAAGCGGGCTGACTGGATCGAGGAGCTGGACTTCGAGGTCGAGCTCGTCGAGGACAAAATGCCCGAGGACGCCGAGTACCTCTTCTGGGTCGGCTGCGCCGGCGCGCTGGAGGACCGCGCCAAGAAGACCACCAAGGCGGTGGCCGAGCTGCTGCACATCGCGGGCGTGAAGTTCGCGGTGCTCGGCCCGATGGAGGCGTGCACCGGCGACCCGGCCCGCCGCCTGGGCATGGAGTACCTGTTCAACATGCTCGCCCAGCAGAACATCGAGACGCTGACCGAGGCCGGCGTCAAGAAGATCGTCGCCACCTGCCCGCACTGCTTCAACACCCTGGCCAACGAGTACCCGCAGCTCGGCGGCGCGTTCGAGGTGGTGCACCACACGCAGCTGCTGGCCAAGCTGGTCGACGAGGGGCTGCTCACTCCGGTCACGCCGATCGAGGAGAAGATCACCTACCACGACCCGTGCTTCCTCGGCCGCCACAACAAGGTCTACTCCCAGCCGCGCGACATCATGGCGAAGGTGCCCGGAGTCCAGACCCAGGAGATGCACCGGCACAAGGACCGCGGCTTCTGCTGCGGCGCCGGAGGCGCGCGCATGTGGATGGAGGAGCGCATCGGCAAGCGCATCAACACCGAGCGCGTGGACGAGGCGCTGACCACCAACCCCGACACCGTCTCCACCGCATGCCCGTTCTGCATGGTGATGCTCGGCGACGCCATCAACGAGAAGAAGAACAGCGGTGAGGCCAAGGAGTCGCTGGAGGTCGTGGACGTGGCCCAGCTCTTGATCAAATCGGTCAAGGGAGTGTCCTGACCGGGAGAACGCCGGCTTCTTGACAGGGGTTGTGGAGAAGATCTGCACGTCAGGAAGGCTGGGTGCGGGAAAACTGCCATCCACATAACGGGAAAATCACGGTAACCTCAACGTCGCATGGCTCTATTCGACGGGGAGGGGGCACGTGATGCGCGTCGTCGTCACAGACGCGGAAGTCACGCTGGCCGACGTGCTCTCCCTCCGACTCGCCATCGACGAGCCCCTGGAACAAGGCACCGAGCTGGTGCTCAGGCATCGCACCACGGGGGTCGAGCGGGACGTCCTGCTCGGCACCCCGGGTGCGCGCGCCCGGGAGGCCACGCTGGCCGTCTCGCTCGCGCCGCTGATGCTCACCGCCGGGCGCTGGGACGCCTACCTGCGACGCGACGGCAAGCGCGTCCGGCTGCGGAGCATCGACCCCGGCTTCTCACTCGACCATCTCGACGCCTACGCGCTGTGCAAGCGGACCCTCGCCTACCGGTCCTACCGCACCCGTAACGGATTTCTGGCGCTGAAGATAGCCGACGCCGAGCCGGTGGCCGAGGTGCGCTCGGTCTGGTTCAGGGAAGGCCGCTTCGAGGTGATGGGCCTGCTCGCCTACACCGGGCTGGAGGACGACGACGCCCGCCACGAGGCCAGGCTGGCGCTGCACCGCAGGCAGTCGGCCACACGGGTGGCCGGCTCCGCCACGGTCCAGGGCGTGCGCTTCCACGCCGCGGTCTCCCTGGTGAACGTGCTCGCGTCCGACAGCGAGGCGTCCGGCACCTGGGAGCCCACGCTCGAGGTGGAAGGCGTGCCCGAGCCGCTGAGGCTGGGCGCCCACCTCGACGACGTCGACGGCAAGCGCCGCCGCCTGCACTACCCGTCGGCCGAGGTCGACGGGGTCCCCATCCGCCCCTGTTACACGGCCGACGACGAGCTGCGGATCGAGGTGGGCGGGTGAAGGTGAGCCTGCTGCTCTCCTCCGCGTACGGCATGCGCGGCGACGTCCGTTCGACGTTGAACCTGGCCGCGGCCCTGGCCGAGCGGCACGAGGTCGAGGTGATCAGCCTCAGGCGGCAGAAGGAGAAGCCGTTCTTCCCCGTCGGGCAGCGGGTGGCAATGCGCTCCGTGGTCGACGCCAGGCCGGGCGTCAGGCGGCTGTTCCCCGGAGGGCAGGTGCGCACCGAGGTCGCCCTGTGGCGGCTGCTCAGGAACCTCAGGAGCGACGTCCTCATCACGAGCAGGCCGGCGCTGAGCATCCAGGCGGCCAGGCACGCGCCGCGCGAGATGCTGAAGATCGCCCGCGAGTGGAGCAGGCCGGCCGTGCCGGGGCCGGTGAAGCGGCTGTACCCGCGGCTCGACGCCGTCGTCACGGCCACCGAGTCCGGCCAGGAGGAGTGGGTCAGGCTGCTGGAGGAGGGCGGCCCGGCCGTGCACGCCGTGCCCGACGCGCTGCCGGGCGGCCCGTGGCCGCGCTCGCGGATGGACAACCGGATCGTCGCGGCGGGCGGCAGGTGGGTGCCGGTCAAGGCGTACGACAGGCTGATCAGGGCGTTCGCCGTGGTGGCCGACAAGCGGCCCGACTGGCGGCTGAGGCTGTACGGCGGGGGCCCGGAGGAGCGGCGGCTGCGCGCGCTGGTGGGCGAGCTGAACCTGCACAACCACGTCTACTTCATGGGCACCACACCCGACCTGGCGGGCGAGTTCGCCAAGGCGTCGATCGTGGCCAACACCTCCAGCAGCGAGGACCTCGGCATGAACGTCCTGGAGGCGATGGGCTGCGGGGTGCCCGTCGTGGCGTTCGAGGGCGCCAGAGGGCCGACGGAGTTCGTGGCGACCGGCTACAACGGGGTGCTCGTGCCCGACGGCGCCGGCGCGCTGGAGATGTTCGCCGCCGCGCTGCTCGCGCTGATCGACGACGAGCGCAGGCGGCGCTCGCTGGCCGCCGGAGCGCTCGACACCGCGCTGCGTCACGCGGCCGGCGAGGTGGGCGAGCAGTGGGAGAAGCTGATCGCGGATCTCCGCTGAGATACGGGTTACGGGTACCGTAGAAGCATGCATGGGTACAGCGCAGACAAGCAGGCGTACCTCACTCGCCTGAGAAGGATCGAGGGCCAGATCAGGGGCCTGCAGCGGATGGTCGACGACGACGCGTACTGCATCGACGTGCTGACCCAGGTCTCCGCGGCGACCAGGGCGCTGCAGGCGGTGGCGCTGGGGTTGCTGGAGGAGCACATCTCGCACTGCGTGGCCGACGCCATCAACACCGGCGGGCCCGAGGCCGACGCGAAGGTCAAGGAGGCGTCGGCGGCGATCGCGCGGCTCGTCCGTTCGTAGGAGACGCCGGGCGCCGATTGACTAGTTATGCTGCGGCCCTGTCAGCCACGGTCCCGGATCCTTTTGGGGATCCGGGACTAGGTCATAGTGATGGTCTTCAGCGACTGGCCGAAGTCCGCAATCCGAGCGCGTCGTCGAGCTCGTCCAAGGTCAGCCGCCGCTCGCTTACAGCGACGGCGGTGAGCACCTCGGCGTAGAGCGCAATCTCGTCCAACGCGACACGGTCGTGGACCCGAGAGTCCAGGTCATTGTGCCCCACCGCGTCGTCCTTCCTTCCGCAGCCCACACCCTCTTCGAGGTTACGGCTGGGGCCCTCCAGGCAACATGGCCCATCGGGGTCATTCCTTTCGGAGCCCTCCTGGGCCCCAGGGGATCATTTCCCGAATCCGAGATCACAATTCCGCATATTGCCTGTTGTTTAGAGTGTTAGAACGATATAGGTGTAGTAAGAGTGAAATAGCGGTATTAGTGGTTTACGTTTGGTCGTCGTCGCGCTCGTGGATGAGCCTGCGCACCAGCGCCGCCGACCCGGCGAAGCCGCGCTCCGGCACCTTGGCCCCGGTGAGCCTGCGCCAGGCCAGGCCCGTGGCGTACGCGGCTCCCAGCACCGCCGCCGCGCTCGCCCTGTCGGGCGGCGCCTCCGCCTCCGACCCGCGCTCCCGCAGCACCTGCACGGCGGAGCCCCCCGAGGGCACCGGGAACCCCTCCGGCTGCGTGCTCTCGCTGCTGGACGTGCTGGTCAACCCCGCCAGGGCCAGCTCCTCGTACGCCTGCCTGAGGCGGTGGTCCAGCCGCGACGGGAGCAGCGCCCTGGAGTCGGACAGGTCGGCCAGGTAGGTCGCCGCCGCCGCGGCCGGATCGGACGCGAACGCCACAGACTCGGACAGGTCGTAGACCGTGTGCCGGAAGTTCGCCTCCGGATCGGTCTCCGCCAGCACGGCCCTGGCCAGGCGGTCCGGGCAGCGGTCCAGCCAGGCCCGCAGCACCGCGGTGGCGTCGCGCCGGGACGCCTGGTCGTCCAGGCCGGGCTGTCTGAGCGCCGGCTCCACCATCGTGAGCAGCGCGAGCGCCCGCGGCCTGAAGCGGGCGTCCGACAGCAGGATCTGGGCCGTGTCGGCGATCAGCGCGGCCAGCCGGAGCGCCGCCCGGGACTGGCCCGCGCACTGCCGTTCCGCGACGAGGGTGACCAGGTCGAGCAGCGGCGGGGCCGGCAGCCAGCGCACCCACTCGTCACCCGGGAGCGGCCTGCGCAGGTACTCGCCGAAGATCGTGATCAACTGCTCGTTGCCGTCGAACGCGGGCGCGTAGGCGCACCACATGACGGCGCCCCAGATCGCGGCGACCGTGCTCGGGACGTCCGAGGCGAAGATCTCGTCGAAGGCGGTCAGCGGGAACTCCAGCTCGGACCTGCGCCCGCTGGCCCGCACCAGCACCCGCACCTGCTCGGTCAGGGAGGCGGGCACGTCGGGCCCGACGAACGCCTGGGTGGACCCGGGCTCGGCGGCGAAGTCGGGGCCGCGCGGGATCACCCGGGCCGGCAGCACGGCGGCGGCGTGCTCGGCCCTGCGTACCGGGGTGCCCCTGGGCGGCGGCGCCAGGTGCCAGTAGCCGTCGGCGGGGTCGTGCAGGTGCCAGCGCGCGTGCGCACCGAAGAGCCAGCGGTCGCCGTCGGGCGTGACCAGCGCCCTGGCCGCGATCGCGTGCGCGCGATCGGGCACGGACAGCCCCTGCCAGCGCGGGTCCGTCACGATCGCGCGGACGTCCGCCTCGGCGGCGGTGAACGCATCCCAGGGGCGCACGGCGGCCATCGTACTCACGGCGAGTGGATCATCCAGCGGGATAACGCGGCAGAATGGCCGCTATGAGGGCAAAGATGGCAGGCGTGCTGGCAGTCGCGACCGTGCTCGCCGGGTGCGGGACGGCGACGTCGGCGCAGCCGTCGCCCCAGGGCCCCGGCGTGCTCACCGCGAACAACGCCTTACCCCCGACCCCCGGAGGCGAGGTGGGCTCGGCGTCGAGCGAGTTCGCGTCCGCGGCCGAACTGTCGGCGTGGAGCAAGCTCAGCGACACCGAGAAGGACCTCGACCGCATCGCCAAGCTGGACGTCAACGCCACCGCCAAGGGCTCGCTGTACCTGGAGCCCAAGACCTCCACCTGGTTCGACGGGTTCCGCGGCCCGCTCGTCTACCAGGAGCTCGCCGGGAACATCGTGATGTACGCCCGGGTCAAGGTGGAGGGCAAGAAGGGCGGCAAGCCCCAGCGCAAGTTCTCGCTCGGCGGCCTGATGGCCAGGGTGCCCAACTCCAACGACAAGCCGTACTGGATGTCGGTCACCACCGGCACCGCCGACGAGAGCGGCCAGGTCGAGGTGAAGTACACCCAGAACGGCAGCTCCAAGCCGCAGGAGTTGGCCGTCAAGAGCGGCTGGGTGGAACTCGTCCTGGCCAGAGTGGGCCGGGCGGCCGCCGCTCTGTACAGGGAGCAGGGCGGTGCCTGGAAGGTCGGCAGGCGCTGGCCGTCGGAGCTGCCGGAGGTGCTGCAGTGGGGCATGACCGCCTACACCGACTGGGACAGCTACAACACCCTCAAGAAGGACGCGACCAAGGCCAACGCCGAACAGATCAAGGGCGAGCCCGACCTGAGGATGACCGTGGACTTCGTCCGCTTCCTCAGGCCGAAGCTGCCCGACTACGCCGACCCGCTGAACACCGCCTCGGTGTCGGACGAGGCCCTGATCAAGGTGTTGACGCCTGCCGGTGCCTGACAGCCTTGGCCATGTAGTTGTCGGGAGTCCGGGCGAAGGACGCCCGGTCCTCGTCGGTGAGCTCGCGCACGATCCGTCCGGGCACCCCGGCGACCAGCACCCCGGCGGGGATCCGCTTGCCGGGGCCGACCAGGGCGCCGGCCGCGACCAGCGTGCCCGCGCCGACCCGGGCTCCGCCCAGCACGATCGCGCCGATCCCGATCAGCGCGCCCGACTCCACATGGGCGCCGTGGACCATGGCCTTGTGGCCGAGGCTGACCCGCGATTCCAGGATCGCGGGCTCACCCGCGTCGGCGTGCAGGCAGCAGAGATCCTGTACGTTGCACTCTTCGCCGATCTCGATCCGCTCGTCGTCACCCCGGAGAACGGAGCCGTACCAGATGCTGGACGCCCGGCCCACGCGCACCTTGCCGACCACGACCGCACCAGGGGCGATGTACGCCTCGGGGTGAATGTCCGGGACTGCCCCGTTGTCCAACGCTGCGATGTACACCCGTCACATCGTAATTCCCAGCCCAGCTATGGCGTTCCGGTTGCGGACGTGGGCAGATGGCAGGAAAGTCGTTTCCTGACGTGTCGTCGTCAGACCCTCACAACCCGCAGTTATCCCCCGCCTCACGCAAACCATAGGTAACCCCCATGACAAACCAGCACGAGAGCCTCCCCGATCTGATGCAAGAGGACACCTTCGAAGTTGTGATGCGCGGCTACAACCGCCGCCAGGTCCATGACTACATCATCCGTACCCGCAACCAGCTACGGGATCTGGAGGAGCGGCTGGCGCGGGCGATCGACCAGGCCGAGCAGGGGCGCGTCGAGCTGGCGGAGGCCAGACGGCGGATGGTCGAGGCGCCGCAGAGCTACGATGACCTCAGCCCCAGGCTCGCCCAGATCCTCAAGCTGGGGGAGGAGGAGGCCGCGGCGAAGAAGGAGTCCGCCGAGGCCGAGGCCACCAGCGTCCGCGACGCCGCCAGGTCGGAGGCGGACCACCTCGTCACGTCCGCGCGCGAGACGGCCGACAACATGCTGACCTCCGCCCAGGCGGAGGCCGAGCGCCGGGTCGGCGAGGCCACCTCGGCCGCCGAGCGGATGCTGGCGCAGGCCGGGTCCGACGCCGAGGAGACGCTGGCCACGGCCCGCTCCGAGGCGGAGGACGCGCTGCGCGAGGCGCGGGCGGAGGCTGACCGCCATCTCACCGCCGCCAAGCAGGAGGCGGAGCAGCTCGTCCAGGGCGCGCAGGCGGAGGCCGAGCACACGGTCGGCAGCGCCCGCAACGAGGCCGAGACGTCGCTGGCCGCAGCCCAGCAGCGGGTCGCGACTCTCGACGAGCACGCGGGCCGCCGGGTCGAGTACCTGTCCAACACGCACGCGGAGGTCGTGCGGCGGCTGACCGAGATCGGCTCGGTGCTCGGCGACCTCATGCGCGACGAGGCCAACGCCGGGCCGCTGATCGCCGCCGAAACCACGCCCGCACTCGCCCTCGCTCCCGTTCCCGCCCCCGTTCCCGCCCCCGTTCCCGCTCCCGCTCCCGCCCCTGCTCCTGCTCCTCAGGAGGACGTGCGCGTCATCCTGGAAGAGGACGTGGACGAGGAGCCGCGCCAGGAGGTCCAGCAGATCTCCGACGACACGGACGTGAACATCGGCCGCCTGGAAGTGCGCAAGTAAGGCCGTCTCGGCGTCGACAGGGCCCTGATCAACGCAAGTAGGTCCCGCCATCGCTGACGGGACCTTACTCGCCCTCGCCTCGCCCGGAGACGAGCGGAAGCCCCCGCCCCCGATCGGGTCGGGGACTTCCGCGTTCCTGGCCCCGTTTGGGGGCCCGGTACCGGGGCCGCCGAGACGCTGAACCCGGCACCGGGCTGCTCGTGTGCGCCTGGCCAGGCGCGCGCGCCCGGCCGTGGCCTGGCGTTAAGGAGGAGCCGGGCTCCCGTGCTCGCGAGCCCATCTCTCCTGGTCCCGGAGCTGATCGCGCAGGCCGTCCGGGTCGTCCGCGTCGATGGTCATCGCGCATCCGGCGTCGCGCTGGGCCACGTTGAGTGGCCGGTGCCGGGTGGCCCACCAGCGTCCGGCGTCGCTCCGCCAGATGGTCCACAGCGGATACTCCTGGGCGATCTCGGCGAGATGCCGGTCAAAGGACATCTGCTCACCTCTCCGGTGACCCGCTGTGCGATTCCATCTTCTTAGAAGGTGCGCCACATCTCTAGAGAAATCAATGATCGCAAGGGACAGGTCAACCTATCGCTTGACATGTCGCCTTGATCTAGGCGTCGAAGTCGTACTGAAGTACGTACGCCGCCGAGTCCAGGACCATCTCGTTCAGCTCGACCGGCAGGCCGCCCGCCGTGTAGGCGGTACGGCCGATCACGATCACCGGCGTGCCCCCCGGCAGGTCGAGCAGCCGGGCCTCGCGGGGTCCCGGCATGCGGGCCCTGACCTCCTCGGTGAAGTGGGCGGGCGGCATTCCGAGGTCCCCGAGCCTGGCGTAGACGCCGCCCGGCCCGGTCTCGGGCTGCGTGATGGCGCTGCCCTCGACCAGGTGGGCGGGGAAGTAGGAGGTGGCCAGCTGCACGGGCCGCGCGTCGACCGAGTAGCGGCGCCGCCGTACCCACACCTCGCCGCTGTCGAGCACGCCCGCGATCTCCTCGGACGCCCGCTCGCGCACCACCTCCACCTCGTCGACGGTGAAGGGACGGCCGCGGGTGTCGGCGTCCCAGATGGCCCGCCCCTGTCCCCACTGCTCGCGGGAAAGGCGGCGGGAGCCGTGTCTGCGTATCGGTTTGAACAGTCGCACGTAGACCCCCGAACCTCGCTTCGGCACCGCCAGCCCCTCGTTGATCAGTACGGCGAGTGCCTGCCTGGCGGTGGCGCGGGCGATCGCGTACTCGGCCATGAGTGCGTTCTCGCCCGGCAACCTGTCCCCGTCGCGCAGTTCGCCGGAGAGGATCCGGGAGCGGAGACCGTCGGCGATGCGTCGATAGATCGGAGGTTCGTGGGATACCGGGGATTCAGACACGTTTCGATCACCCTCTGTCACCAACCGGGTTTGGCGTCTCCAGAGAACTTGCCCCGTCTTGTCCACGATCGCACAGATACAGAGGTTGGTCGCGAGCTTCTTTTTGAGCGGATCGTGCCCGTGTGGCACCCCCACTGAGGGTTTTCGCTGACCGTTAACTCGGCGCGTTCACAGTCGGTATTCGGGACGCCCACCAGCGCCGAGTAATCAGCGCGGCCAGGACGGCCCCCAAGGTGTTGATGATCACGTCGTCGATCGAGGAGGCCCGGCCGAGGCGCAGCACGTACTGGAGGGTCTCGACCGTCACCGAGCAGGCAGCCGCGACGGCCGCGACGCGGCCCGGCGAGGCCATCCTCGCGGTGCGCACCGGCAGCAGCGCGCCGAGTGCGGCGAAGACCAGCAGATTACCGCCCACCTGCACGAACGCCGTCTCCCATGGGGCGCGCACGAGCCAGGTGAGGTCGTTGAACGGGACGATACTGACACCGCTCTGACCGGTGCCCGGGGTGAGGATCATCCAGATCCAGGGGGCGGTGCCGACCACGATGCCGACGTCCGCCAGCGCCGTGCGCATCGGAGCCGGGTGTCCGGCGCGGGCGCGGCGGCGGGAGAGGAGCAGGATCGCCAGGGCGGCCAGCGGAAGGGCCAGAAACCCAGCGATCACCACATTTCCCCATTGATCCCAAGTCTGCGTCACCCGGCCCATGATGCCGCCCCGGCTGAGGTACAGGAAGGTGTCCTCCCGGACACCCCACCCGCCCTCGCGTTACCGGCAGCGAGCAGGACGGGCACCTCCCGAGCGTGTGCCGCGGGTTACCGGCGGTGGGCGGGACGGGCACCTCGCGAGCCCCCGGCAACACGTCCGCCATCCGCGCGGGAGACCGCGCGTCAAGGCAGGCGCGAAGACACCGTGCCCGTGTGGCATGGCGTGGATCGCGTTCGCGGGAGACGATGCTAGCGAGCAGCCGAACGCCATCCGCGGGGACTCGAGGGAGAAGGGGAGAGTTCGGTGTTGACCCACTTCATCGGCGGAACGCGTGTGCCTGGCGGCTCGGCGTTCCCGGTCCGCGATCCGGTGACCGGCGCGGAGATCGACCAGGTGTACGACGCCGACCCCGAGGTGGTCGACAGGGCCGTGCGCGCGGCCCGCGAGGCCGCTCCCGGGTGGGCGGCCCTGCCGGTGGGGGAGCGCGCCGGGTGGCTGCGCCGCCTGGCCGACGGGATCGAGGCCCGTTTCGACGACCTGGTGGCGGCGGAGGCCGCCGACACCGGCATGCCGCTGGAGGCGGCCGGAACCCTGGACCTCCCCCGGAGCGTGCTGAACTTCCGGACGTTCGCCGAGATCGCCGCCCAGCGCCCCGACGAGGCGTTCCATCTGCCGGGCGCGCTCAGCTACACGGTGCGCAGGCCGCTCGGCGTGGTCGCGGTGATCGTGCCGTGGAACCTGCCGTTCCTGCTGATGACGTGGAAGCTCGCCCCCGCCCTGGTGGCGGGCAACACGGTGGTGGTCAAGCCGTCGGAGCACACGCCCTGCTCGGCCGCGCTGTTCACGGAGATCTGCGAGGAGGTCGAGCTGCCCCCGGGAGTGGTGAACGTGATCTTCGGGTCCGGCCCGGCGGGACGGTTACTGGTGGAGCACCCGAGCGTCGACGGGGTGACGTTCACCGGGTCCACGCGTACCGGCCAGACGATCATGGGGGCGGTGGCGGACCGGGTCAAGCCGGTCTCGTTCGAGCTGGGAGGGAAGAACGCCGGAGTGGTCTTCGCTGACTGCGACCTCGGCAGAGCGATCGACGGCACGGTCCGGTCGGTGTTCGCCAACGGCGGGCAGGCGTGCCTGTGCACCGAGCGGCTGTACGTCGAGCGGTCGATCTTCGAGGAGTTCTGCGCGGTCCTCGCCGGACGGGCGCAGATCGTGGAGCCGCAGCCGATGATCTCGGCGGAGCACCGGGAGAGGGTGCTCTCGTACTACGCGCTGGCGAGGTCGGAGGGGGCCAAGGTGCTGACCGGAGGCGGGGTGCCGTCGTTCGGGGATGAGCGCGACGGCGGATATTTCGTGGAACCCACAGTGGTGTCGGGGCTTTCGGAATGGTCCAGGTTCAACAGGGAAGAGATCTTCGGCCCGGTCTGCCATGTCGCGCCTTTCACCACCGAGAATCAGGCCGTGGACCTGGCCAACAGCAGCGAGTTCGGCCTGGCGGCCACGGTCTGGACCTCGAACCTCGACCGCGCCCACCGCGTGGCCCAGCGGCTGGAGGCCGGGCTGGTCTGGGTGAACACCTGGTGCCTGCGCGACCTGCGGGCCCCGTTCGGCGGCGCCAAACTGTCAGGCACGGGCAGGGAAGGCGGCACCCGCTCGCTCGACTTCTACTCGCAACCGACGACGATCACGATCAAGCTGGAGCAACCGGATCCATGACGAATGGTCAGACCATGTTCACGCTCGACGCGAGGACGCGCAACCCGGTGCAGAACTGGTACGTCCGAGAGTACGAAAATGGCATTAATCGGGTAATAGCTACCATCCCCCCGAAAACGGGATGAAGGAGTTTCCAGGTGTTGGATCGGGATCGCTGTCTGGCCCTTGACGCCGAAGACCCGCTGCGCGAGTTCAGGGACGAGTTCGTCCTGCCGGAGGGAGTCGTCTACCTGGTGGGCAACTCGCTCGGCGCGCTGCCCCGCCGCACCCCCGAGCGGGTGCGCCAGGCGGTCGAGCAGGAGTGGGGCCGCCAGCTCGTCGGCGGCTGGAACCACGCGGGATGGTACGAGCAGCCGCTCACGCTGGGCGACCGCCTCGCGCCGCTCATCGGCGCCGGCCCCGGCCAGGTCGTGGTGGGCAACACCACGTCGATCGCGATCTTCCAGACGGTGGCCGCGGCCCTGCGGCTGCGTCCGGACCGCCGGGTGATCGTCTCGGACGTCACCAACTTCCCGACCGACCACTACATCGTGCAGGGGCTCGCCAGGGCGCTGGGCGGCGGCCACGAGATCCGCGACGTCGCCGAGGGCCGCTTCGACGACGCGGCCGTGGTGCTGCTGTCGGAGGTCGACTACCGCACGAGCGAGCGCCGCGACGTGCCGGCGATCACGTCCCAGGTGCAGGACGCGGGCGCGCTGATGATCTGGGACGTCTGCCACAGCGTGGGCGCCCTCCAGGTGGACGTCTCCGCGGCGGACTTCGCGGTCGGCTGCACCTACAAGTACCTCAACGCCGGCCCGGGGGCGCCCGCCTTCCTCTACGTCAACCCGCGCCACCACCACTCCGCCGAGAACGTGCTGTCCGGCTGGCACGGCCACGCCGAGCCGTTCGCGTTCGAGCGGGACTTCCGTCCGGCGGAGGGGATCAGGCGGTTCGCCGTGAGCACCCCGCACGTGCTGTCGTTCGCGGCCCTGGACGCGGCGCTGGACGTCTGGGAGCGCGTGCCGATGGACCAGGTGCGGGCCAAGAGCACGGCGCTGACCTCGCTCTTCGTCGACCTGGTCGGCGACGCCGTGGAGCTGGCCTCGCCCCGGGACGCCGAGCGGCGCGGCAGCCAGGTCAGCCTGCGCCACCCCGACGGCTACCCGGTGATGCGGGCGCTCATCGACAGGGGCGTGCAGGGCGACTTCCGCGCGCCGGACATCCTCCGCTTCGGCTTCGCGCCGCTCTACACCCGGTACGTGGACGTGTTCGACGCCGCGGCCACGCTGATCGAGGTGCTGGAGAAGGAGCTCTGGCGGGACGAGAGGTACGCCCAGCGGCTCACGGTCACCTGAACGGGCGAGACCTCGCCGCCTTCGCCAGGTAACCGGCCAGGGGCACCCCCGATCGAGCGCTGAGCCGTCCGGTAGCATCTGGGTGCCCACAAGGCACTCCGATGTTCGCCCGCGTGACCGTGCGGCCTGCGCACGAGCGGGTTGGCGGGAGCGCGCTCTCAGCACTGGGAGACCCCCGCCATGCTGCTGACCTTCGTGGTCACGACCCTGATAATGATCATGATCCCCGGCCCCGACGCCGCGCTGATCATGCGGAGCTCGCTCGCGCACGGCCGCCTGGCGGGCCTGCTGACGATGCTGGGCGGCCTGCTGGGCCTCGCGGTCCACGCGTCCGCCGCCGCGATCGGCCTGTCGGCGCTGCTCGCAGCCTCCCCGACCGCGTTCACCGTGGTCCGCGGGCTCGGCGTCTGCTACCTGCTCTGGCTGGGCGTCCGCGCGCTGCTGCCCAGCAGGGGCGGCGACGGCGAGCCGGTCGAGGCGGGCCCGGGCGGGAACGCCCTGCTGCACGTGCGCAGGGGCCTGCTGTCGAACCTGCTCAACCCCAAGGTGCTGCTGCTGTTCGTGACGTGGCTGCCGCAGTTCCTGCCGACGCACGGCGACACGATGGGCGACGCGGTGCTGCTGTCCAGCATCGTCGCCGTGCTCTACGCCCTCTGGTTCAGCCTGTACAACGTGATCGTCGACCGGGTCGGCGCGCTGCTGCGCACGCCGAAGGTCCGCTCCAGAGTGGAACGCGCCACCGGGGTGCTACTGGTCGGGTTCGCGCTGCGCCTCGCCGTCCAGTAGCTTGACCGCCCGCTTCGGGGCGATCGCCCGGTAGCTCTCCTCGACCCAGTCGAGCAGCACCTCGGTCTCCGGCAGCTCCGCCTGGAACGGCACGGTCACCCAGCCGGCCTTGCCCAGGCCGTACCCGCTGGGCGCCGCGCCGTCGACGGTCAGCGCGTGGCCGTGCGCCTCCGACAGCAGCTTCACGCCGAAGGTCGGGCTCCACTTCTCGGTCGGCTCGTCCAGGCCGAGGAAGAGGAAGATCTTCTTGTTGACCTTGATGACGGTCTCGCCCCACGGGTGGTCCTCGTGCGACTCGGGAAGGCCGAGCGCGAACTCGCGCAGCCGCTCCCGCACGTCGTGCCAGTCGCTCATGACGGGGACGCTCCGCGGAACTCGGCCAACTTGCCGTCGATGCGGTCCCTGATCAGGTCACGGGCCTCCATGCGGGGGACGCCCGACATGAGCAGCCGGTCGTAGTCGGTGTCCAGATGCCTGATGGACGCGACCACGGCCAGCGTGATCGCGTTCTCGTCCAGGGCTCTGGCCGCCGCGGTGCGCCCCACCCGGCCGCTGCCGCGCTGCCCGGCGTGGGCGGCGATCGCCTCGGCCCGGTCGGCGGGGCAGCCGGGGAACAGGCGGGCGATCTCGGCCGCCATCCTGGCCTGGAACTCGACGTCCTGATCGGCCCTGCGCTCCCTGTCGCGCTCGCGGCGGCGCAGCCGCACCTCCTCGTCGGCCAGGCAGCGCTCCTCCGCCCGCGCCATGGCCTCCTCTTCGACCAGCAGCCCCTGCCGCTGATAGACCTTGCGGCGCCTGTTGTACCGGACGACCACCGCCGACAGCCCGCTCTCCTGCTTGGCCCGCCTGCTGAGCGCCGCGTTCCCCGACGGCAGGAGCACCAGGTGGTCGATGTCCGCGCAGGTCAGGCAGTACGGCTGGTCGTCCTCCATGATCAGGTAGGGGCCGGTGTCGGCGCACGAGGCGCACGTCCAGGCGTCGAGCGGCGACACCACGACCAGGTCGGGGGCCTTGGCCTGGCGCTCCGCGAGCTGCCGCACCCGCGCCTCGCTCAGGTCGGGTGAGAGCCAGTGCGTCCGGAACGGCTCCTGCTCGTGGCCGCCGGTGAAGCGCAGCTCGCGCCGGTCGCGGCTGCCCGACACGTACGACCCCGCCATCGGGCGCAGCCCCTTGGCCACCGCCCAGTCCCTCAGCAGCGCGGCGGCGCTGAACAGGCGGTCGTCGTCGACGGCGGCCAGCTCGGCCAGCGTGGCCGCCCGCCCCTGCCGCCAGGTCTCGACATGGCGGGAGTGCAACCAGCGCAGCCCGGTCACCACGTCGATGAACGTCACGTACTTGCGGTTGGCCAGGGCGACCTCGGCTGCCTCGGCGACCCTGCGCGCCAGGTTGGGCTTGCTCACCGCTCCAGTTTCCCGCCTCTTTGTCAGGACGACGGCATTCCTTGCCCCGATCCCGGCAAATAACACTGGCGGGTTCGCGTCACGGGGAGAAAGCGTGCGACTGTTCTGGCCTGCCCTGCTCATGATGGCCACCTCGTGTGGCCTGGCCGACGACGGCGCCATGCCGGTCGTCTCGGGGACGTTCGGCAGCAAGCCCGTCATCGCCATCCCCAGCAGCCGTCCGGGCCGGACGCCCAGAGTGACGGTGCTGTCGGTGGGTGCCGGGCGGCGGACCGTGCCGGGTGACGTGGTGCTCGCGGACGTGGAGATCCACCAGTGGACGGGCAACAAGCCGTACCTCACCACGTACGACGCGCACCAGCCGACCGCGGTCGTCTTCGACGGGCGGCACGTCTCGGCCACCTGGCGCGAGGCGCTGATCGGCCGCGCGGCGGGCAGCCGGGTCATGCTGGTCAGCCCGGCGGGCGAGGCGCAGGGCCCGAACATCCCGCTCACGGGGCTCAGGCCCGCGGACACGCTGGTGCTGGTCTTCGACATCCTGGGCGGCTACCCGGCGGACGCCCGGCTGGTCGGCCGGACGTTGCCCGTCATCCCCGGTGACCTCGACCTGACCAGCGAGCCACGGACGATCATCGACGGCTCCGGCCCGCCGGTGAAGGCGGGCGGCAAGGTGGTGGTCCAGTACGTGGCGGCCGAGTGGCCGTCGCGCAGGGTCGTGGACTCGTCTTACCGCAGGGGTGGCCCCAGCGCCTTCACGCTGGAGCGGGGGGCGGTGCCGTCGGGCTGGGTCGAGGGGCTGACGGGGCGGCACGTGGGCTGCCGGGTCGCGCTCCCGTCCCCGGACGAGCGGAGGCCGATGCTGTACGTCGTGGACGTGATCGACAGCATCGGCCTCTAGGGGGTTCAGCCGCAGTGCTCGAACGGGCTCTCGTACGTCGACGAGCCCGCCTTGCCGCCCCACTTCACGCACTTGCCGGAGGCCGACGCCTTGACCGGGCCCGCGTAGTAGGTGAAGTTGCCCGAGTCGCTCTTCCTGGCGCTGCCCCTCACCTCGAGGAAGGTGCTGGTGGCGGTGGCCTTGCCGAGCGAGTTCAGCTTCAGGGTGGTCGCGCAGTTGCTGCCGCTGGCGCTGTTGAAGAGCAGGTAGGCGGTGCCCGCCGTGCCCAGGGCCTGCGAGTCGATCACCTTGAAGCCGGTGCCGCAGACCTTCTCGGCGGTGTACGGGTTGGTGCCGCCGCCCGAGCCGCCGCCGGTCACGTAGCTCATGTACTTCGTCCAGTTCCAGTAGGACCCGGGGTCGGTGTGGTCGCTGCCGGGCACCTGGATGTGGCCGATGATGTGGGTGCGGTCCTTCGGGATGCCGTACCTGTCGGCGATGTTGCGGGTCAGCGCCGCCGAGGACCGGTACATCTGGTCGGTGAACCAGGAGGCGTCGTTGATGTAGCCCTCGTGCTCGATGCCGATGGAGCGCCGGTTGTACTCGCTGTTGCCCGCGTGCCAGGCCCGGTCCTTCTCACGCACCATCTGGGTGATCTGCCCGTCGGACGAGCGCACCACGTAGTGCGCCGACACCTTGGCCGCCGGGTTCTGGAACCACGAGATCGAGCCCGCGTACGAGCCCTGGGTGACGTGGATGATGATCCGGTCGATCTTGTCGCTGCTCGGCCGGTTCGACACGGCGTAGTTGGACGTGCTGGCCGCCACCCACCGCGCCCCGGGGTAGTCGGTGCCCGCCGCGAGCGGCTGCGGGACGTCCTCGTACGTGCCGCGGTCGGGCTCGACGGCCTTCGGCGCGCTCTGCACGCCGGCCGTTTGCACGCCGTCGGCCAGCACCTCGTAGACGGCGTCGGCGTACAGCTTGGCCGTGATGGTGTCGGTCGCGTGCCCGTACGCGGCGACGGCCGGGTACCACCTGGCCGCGTCGTCGCGGGCCTTGTCGTCCAGGCCGGTCGCGTCGGCCTTGGCGCGCAGCACGGCGGCGCCGCCGAGCACGTTGGCCGCGTCGTCGGACTTCAGCGTGCCCACGGGCTGTGAGGTGAGCTTGGCCGCCTCTTCCAGCGTGTGGTTGGTCGGGTTGCTCACCAGGTGCATCACGCCGTAGCCGCCCATGGCGCTGGGCTTGCCGTCGTGCCCGTCGAGGTGGGTCTCGGCGTAGGCGAGGGCGACCAGCAGGTCACGTGGCACGTCGTAGGTGGTGGCCGCCTTGTCGAAGGCGTCCGACAGGGGGTTGGCGGTGGTGGACGCGTTCGCGGCCTGCTGCCCGGCGGCTGCGAGCGTGAGGAGGCCGGCCACCATCAGGGTTCGCATCTTCATGATCCGCAGTGCTCCCAGGGGCTGTCGTAGGAGGAGGAACCGGCCTTGCCGCCCCACTTGACGCATTTGCCGGGGGCCGAGGCGACGACGGGGCCCGCGTAGTACCCGAAGTTGCCCGAGTCGGTCTTCCGGGCGCTGCCCTGGACTTCCAGGTAGGCGGTGGTGGCCGTGTCCGTGCCCAGCGACCTGGACTTGATCGTGGCCACGCAGTTGTTGCCGTTGGAGGCGTTGTAGAGCAGGTAGACGGCGCCGTCGCCGCCGAGCGCCGCGGAGTCGATCACGCTGTAGCCCGCGCCGCAGACCTTCTCGGGGGTGTACGGGTTCCCGGCGCAGTTCTTCGAGGTCACGCTCTGCGTGGGGTAGCCGAAGGTGACGCCGTCGAAGACGGCCTTCTGGATGTTCGACGGGTAGCTGGTGCCGAGCCGCACCTCGTAGTGGAGGTGGGGGCTGATGTTGTTGCCCGGCTTGCTGGTGTTGCCGACCTCGCCGATCTTCTGGCCCTGGGTGACCGTCTGGCCCTCGGAGACCGCGCGGCTGTCCAGGTGGGCGTAGTACGTGGTCCAGCCGCCGCCGTGGTCGATCTTGACGAGGTTGCCGTAGCCGTTGGTCGAGCCCTGGTGGGCGGAGATCACCACGGTGCCCGAGGCGGCGGCGACCACGGTGTCGCCGCGGTCGGCGTCCGGCGTGCTGCCGCGGTTGAAGTCGATCTCGTACGACTGGTGCGCGCTGCTGTCGCTGGAGTTGCCGGTCCACGTCTGGCCGCAGGGGAACGGCAGCTGGAAGTTGGTGGCGAGGAGCTCCGCCTGTGCGGAGTCAGGTTCCGGATCGGCGTGGGCCGCCGACATCGTTCCGAGACTGCATAACAGGGCAAGGCCAGCGACGATGGCTCCGCTGAGCTTCATGGGGGTGATCCTTTCGGCGATGCTCTCTGGCACCAGGGTTCGCAAAAGCCGCACATAAATCGTCCAGAACCGGTACAAGATCTGTCAGGCCTCCCCAAAAGGAGCTGATTCGGTTCATGACGGTTACCTTTCACGTGCTCGGCCCGTTGGAAGTCCGTTCGGCGGGTCGACCCGTCCGGATCTCCGGCAGGAAGCCCAGAGTCCTGCTCGCCACACTGCTGCTCGACGCCGGGCAGATCGTCGCCGCCGACCACCTCGTCGAGGTGCTCTGGCCGGATCGCCCGCCGGCCTCCGCGCAGGCCAATCTGCGGACCTATGTCAGCTCGCTCAGGTCCGACCTCGGCGGCGGTCACCTGCGCGGCGACGGCTCGGGCTACGCCATCGACGTCCCCGACGGCGCTCTCGACCTCCAGGTCTTCGAGGACCTGGCCGGACAGGCGCGCCACAGCGAGGCGCTCGCGCTCTGGCGCGGCGCGCCACTGGCCGACCTCCCCGGCAGCCCGCTCTGGGACCGCCGGCTAGAACCCCTCCACGAGGCCCGATTACGGGCCGTGGAGGAGCTGATCCAGCACAGGCTGGCGGCCCAGGACCACGCGGGCGCCATCGCCGAACTGCGCGGGCTGCTGGCCGAGCACCCCTACAGAGAGGATCTCTGGGGACGCCTCCTGCTGGCCCTGCACGGCAGCGGCAGGAAGGCCGAAGCACTCCAGGCCTACGCCACGGTCCGCACCAGACTGGTGGACGAGCTGGGCGTGGAACCCGGCGCCGAGCTGCGCGGCGCCTACGAGACGATCCTGGCGGACGACGTGCCGCCGCCCGCCCCCCGGCAGCTCCCGCCCGACCTGCCCGACTTCACCGGCAGGGCGGCCGAGCTGGCGGCCCTGGCCGAGCCGTTCCCTGTCGCCGTGATCTCCGGGCTGCCGGGAGCGGGCAAGAGCGCGCTGGCCCTGCACGCCGCGCACGCGCTGCGCGAACACTTCCCCGCCGGGCAGCTCTACCTGGACCTCGACGGCAAGGAACCGGCGGACCTGCTCGCCGAGGCGCTCAGGGCGCTCGGCGTCGAGCCGGCGCCGCCCACGCCGCACGAGCGTTCAGCGCTGCTCCGGTCGGTGCTGGCCGATCGGCCGATGCTGCTGCTGCTCGACGACGCGCGCGACGCCGACCAGGTCCGGCCGCTGCTGCCCGGCAACGACAGCGTCGTGATCGTGACCAGCAGGCGGCGGATCACCGAACTGCCCGGCGCGCTCCAGATCGACGTCGGAGAGCTGCCGCCGCAGGAGGCGCTCGGGCTGCTCGCCAGGATCGTCGGCCCCGACCGGGTCGCGCGCGAGCAGGAGGCCGCGCTGGCCATCGTCGAGGCGTGCGGAGGGATCCCGCTGGCCGTCAGGAGCGCCGGGGCCCGCCTGGCGGGACGGCCTGGCTGGTCGCTCTCGGTGCTCAGGCAGCGGCTGGAGGACGACAGCCTGGGCGAGCTGAAGGAGGTGCGGGCCTGCCTCGACAGCAGCTACCACCGCCTGCCCGACGAGGCGGCCCGCACGCTGGGCACGTTCGGCCTGCTCGGGGCGTGCCACCAGCCGGGCTGGGTGGTCGGCGCCGCGCTGGACAGGCCCCGCGCCGACGACGTCACCGACCTGCTCGTGGACGTCAACCTGCTGGAGCTGGTCGGCACCGACCCGGTGGGCCAGCCCCGCTACCGGATGCCCGACCTCATCCGCCGCCACGCGCTCGACCGCGGGCCCGACCCGGCGGGCCTGGCCAGGGTGCTCGCCGCCTGGACCGCCACCACCGAGCACGTCATGGCCAGGCTGCCCACCACGGTCTTCAGTCTCACCGCTCCCAGGACCCCGCGCTGGCGGCTGCCCGAGCAGACGCTGGACCGGCTCACCTCCGACCCGCTCGGCTGGTTCGAGGCCGAACACGACACGCTGGCGGCGGCCGTCGACGTCGCCGCGCAGGCGGGGCTCGCCGAGTCGGCTTGGGGCCTGGCCGCCGCCCTGGTGCCGTACCTGGACCTGCACTGCCACCTCGACACCTGGCAGCGGACGCACGCAGTGGCGCTGGCCGCCGCCCGCGCGTCGGGCGACACCTACGGGGAGGCGGCCATGCTCAGGGGGCTCGCCCAGGTCAGCCTGTACCAGGACCGATACGAGGAGGCCGTAACCGGTTTCACCCGCTCCCGCAAGCTCTTCCACGCCCTGGGCGATGCCAGGGCCGAGGCGACGTCCCTCTGCGGGCTGGGCGCGGTGAGCCAGTTCCGGGGCAGGCACGCGCAGGCGCTCGGCCACTTCAGGCGGGCCCTGGCCATGTTCCTGTCCACCGGCGACCAGCACGGCGAGGCGTTCGCCCGGCAGGCCATCGGCAGGGTCTGCCTCAAGTCGGGCGACCTGGCGCAGGCGTCGGAGTCGCTCGGCCAGGCGATGCGGCTGGCGCAGGAGCTGGGCGACGCGCACCGCGAGGGCTGCGTCTGCCTACAGATGGGCGACCTGCACCAGATCATGTCCTTCCACAGGCACGCCCTGGACATCTTCGAGTCGCTCGGGGACCGGCACTGCGGCGCGTACGCGATGCAGAGCCTCGCGGGGCTCCAGGCGGCGCGCGGCGAGTGGCTGCCCGCGTCGGCCGGGCTGGAACGGTCGTTGGAGATCTTTCAGGAGCTGGGCGACCGCAGCGGAGAGGCGTCGACCACGCAGATGCTGGGCGAGCTGCACCGCTCAGCCGGACGCACCGTGCTGGCCCTCGACTACCTCAACCACGCCAGCGCGCTACGGCGGACCCTGCCCGGCTAGCCCGGCGCAAGCGGCCCGGAGGGCCCCTACGGCGCGGACCGGTCGTCGAGGTCGGAGCGCAGGATGCTGTAAAGGACGCCGTCGTGCCAGTCACCCGCGCGAAAGCCGATGCCGCGCAGCACTCCCTCGCGGGTGAAGCCGGCCTTCTCCAGCGCGCGCTGCTCGGCGACGTTGCTGATCTCGGTCGACGCCTGGATCCTGTTGGCCGGCGAGTGGTCGAACAGGTAGCGCACGAGCAGCTGCTGGGCGCGCGTGCCATACCCCTTGCCGCGGAACCCGGGCGCCAGGATCAGCCCGATCTCCCAGTAATAGGAGACCCTGCTGGCGACCTCCTTCCGCCAGCTCACCAGGCCGGCCCGGTCGGAGCCCGCGATGACGAGCAGGACGCCGCCGTCCTCGTTGAGGAGGCCGTCGGCCTCCCAGCGCTCCCGGTGGCGGTGCGGGTTGTGCCAGCCGTACCACTGGTGCTCACCCGCGCCGTCGGGATCGTTGGTCAGGTGGTTGAGGAAGGCCACGTCCTCCTCGCCGACCGGTCTGAACGTAATCGTCATGATCCGGACACTATTCGACGGACGAGACGTCTGAAGCGGGATTCGTGGGGGACCCCGACCTGGAGGGCGTCGAGGGCCTCGGCCGCCGACGGCCGCTTGGCGGGAGAGTGGTCGAGCATCCGGCGCACCACGTCCGGGACGTCGGCGCCGGAGGCGTCGGCGCTGGTCGGCAACTCGCCGGTGAGCAGCTGGAAGGCGATCACCCCGGCGGCGTAGACGTCGGAGGCCGCCGTCATCCGGTCAGGCCGGTCCTGGCACTCGGGCGCCACGTAGTGGGCGTCGAGCACGTTGCCCAGCTCGTGCGCGACCGTGTAGTCGCGCTGGCCCGGCTTGGCGTAGTCGAAGCCGGTCAGCACCGCGTGGCCGTCGTCGGTGACCAGCACGCAGGCGGGGGTCAGCGCCCGGTGGATGACGCCGTGGGCGTGCGCGTGGGCCAGCCCGCGCAGCAGGTCCTGGATCACGCCGAGCCGGACGCCGCCGCGCAGCCGCAGGTGCAGCGCCTCGCCGTGGACGTCGTCGAGCACCAGGACGAACCGGCTCTCGTCGTCGATGGCGAAGAAGTCGCGCGAGCGCACCACGCACGGGTGCGCCGGGATGCGCGCCAGCGACTGGTAGGCGTTGGCGATGCGCTGCCGCTCGGCGGCGCGGGCGGCGCTGTCGGCCAGCGGGTCGGCCTGGTAGACGCGCAGCAGCACGGTCTCGCTGCCCGGCAGGGTCGCGTTGAAGGCCCGGTACTCGGTGACCCTGACGTCGCCGCCGAGCTGCTCCTCCACCTCCCAGTTGCCGAACCTGGGCGGCGCGGTGCTGCGCCGCACGGTCTGGTTGAGCGCGTCGAGGATCGCGGTCAGGTACGGCCTGGCGTCGGGGCTGCACCCGCGCCTGACCCGCGAGGTGTCGCCGAGCGTCGCGATCAGCTCTGGCAGGAGGGCGGCGTTCGGGGAGTCGCGCCCGCCGGGATCGACCAGCTCCGCGTCGGGCGAGGTGAGCACCACGAGGCTGTCGACGTACACCCGTTCGAGCTGCGTGGCCCGTGAGACGAGCAGCCCCTTCAGCGCCTTCGCGGTGCCGCGCAGCTTGGCCACCGGGGACCCGAACGCCTCGCGGCGCGGCGGGAACCAGCGCGTGCCCGAGACCTCGATGCGCCCGCGGGTGCCCTTGACGTCGACGACGACCAGCGAGTGGCCGGTCAGGACCAGGAGGTCCACCTCGAAGACGTCGTCGCCGCGGGGGACCTCGATGTTGTGCAGCAGCAGCCAGTCGGCGGGCGCGTGATCGCGCAGGTAGGCGATCACCCGCCGTTCGGCGTCGTTGACCGGACGTCCCCCGCCGACGATCTCTGCCATAGGCCCTATCCTTGCACGAATTCAATTGACAGCATGTTGTCGATATGACAGCCTGTTGTCATGAAGAAGCCGGTACACCTCGCCGTTTACGACACCCTCGCCGACTGGGAGACGGGTCACGCGACCGCCCACCTCCGCAACGGGCGGTTCCACCGTGAGCCCGGTGGGTACGAGATCGTCACGGTCGGCCCCTCCACCGAGCCGATCACCACCATGGGCGGCCAGCGCGTCCTGCCCGACCTCGCGCTCGACGCGCTCACGCCGGCCGGCAGCGCGATGCTGATCCTGCCCGGAGCCGGGCTGTGGGACACGGGCGACGACCTCGCCCCGTTCGCCCGCAAGGCCCGCGAGTTCCTCGACGCGGGCGTCCCCGTCGCGGCGATCTGCGGCGCGACCGCCGGCCTGGCCCGCGAGGGGCTGCTTGACGACCGCGACCACACCAGCGCGGTCGTGCAGTACCTGGAGGCGCAGGCGGGCTACGCGGGAGCCGAGCGCTACCTCGACGAGGACGCGGTACTCGGCGGCGACCTCGTCACCGCCGGGCCGACGGAGCCGGTGGCGTTCGCCCGCGAGATCTTCCGCCGCCTCGACGTCTACCGGCCCGAGGTCCTCGACGCCTGGTTCCGCCTGTTCGCGCGCAGCGACGCGTCGGCCTACGAGGTGTTGATGTCGGCATGAGCGAGGTGGCGGAACTGCTCTCCGCCACCGCGTTGGGCGCGTTCCGGCTGAACGGCCAGTTCCTGGAGGTGGCGGAGGGGCTGGCCAGGCCCGCGGGGCTGACCGCCGCCTGGTGGCAGGTGCTCGGGGCGGTGCTGCAGGAGCCGCTGCCCGTGTCGGGCATCGCCAGGGTGATGGGCATGACCCGCCAGGGGGTGCAGCGCATCGCCGATCTGCTGGTGGAGAAGGGGCTGGCCGAGTATCGGCCCAACCCCGCGCACCGCAGGGCCAAGCTGCTGCGGCCGACCCCCGAGGGCAGGGCCGCCATCAATCGGATCATGCCCGGTCACCAGGAACTCGCCGACCGGCTCGTGGCCGAACTGGGGCTGGAGCAGGTCAGGGAGAGCGTGGCGGCCCTGCAGCGCCTGTCGGCCGCTCTCGACCGGATCATCGAGCAGTCGCCAGGATGACGTCCGAGCCCTGCGCCGACGACCGTCACGATCTTGCGCGTACGTGGCCGCAGCGCTCTTTCTTTGCCCGTGCTCACGACCCGGCCTCCGGATTTGGAAATTCGCATCCGGCGCCCATCCTTACCGTTTCCCGCGTTCCGGACGTCCGGCGGAGGGCGGCAACCCGACGCCGCCGCCGGGCGTAGCAGGGCCCTCAAGCCCGGGTGAAACGCGGCCAAACGACGGCCCGGGTTCGGCCAACGTCATTCTTGGCCGGGTTCAAATGAGCCTCGTTTCGCTGCGCACCGGAACTATCGCAGGGCGCGCGTTTGAAAGCCCAATGCCAAGAAAACGAGGTGCCCCCTTGACTCCGAGCATATGTTCTTGGGTTGCGGGGTACGCCGCCTGCCGCGATTGTTATTCCCGGCACCTCACAGCCCTGCAGAAACGACTATGGCGACGGAAATTCCGCGCCGATCAATGGAGGAAACAAACATGATCCGTCGAATTCTCGCCGGTGCAGCCATCGCGGGCGTCGCGTTCGCTCTCTCGGCCTCGGGCGCCTCGGCCGACGACGGCCCCAACGCCAGCAACTCCGGCAACCAGGTCCTGAGCCAGTACAGCATCCTGAACAACGCCACCCTGCTCAACAACGTCCTCAACGGCTCGGCCAACTACCTCGACGTCCTGACGGTCGAGCACCTGGCGGACCTCAGCGTCGCCACCCTGAACAACAACAACGGCTGACGTTCCTCGTGCGGCCGTGGATTTCTCGCGAGGCCACGGAGCGCCCGCCTGGTGGCCACCGGGTGGGACGCCACGCGGCCAGGGGCGATCGACCCTGGTCGTGGGGCGAGACCGTCAAGAGACGACGTCGGTGGGTTGGGGCCGCACCACCCCCAGAAAGTGGGGTTTGTCCAGCGGATCGAGGCGCACGACGGCGCCGGTGAACGGCGCGTCCACGATCCGCGTGGCGTCGACGGCCAGGCCGACGTGCTCGGGCCCTGGACGGCGCGGCTTGTTGTCGTAGAAGACCAGATCGCCCGGTTCCACCTGGGCCTTCGGAATCCGGGTTCCAGCCCGCCACTGCTCTCGCGTGGTGGGGCCGATGCGCACTCCCGCGCTGGCCCAGGCGTACTCGGTCAGGCCGGAGCAGTCGAAGCCCTTGGTCTGGCTGCCGTGCCCGATCCCGTAGGTGGGCCCTTCCGGCCCGCCCCCTCCCCAGGAGTAGGGAACGCCGAGCATCCCCATGGCGGCGCGCACCGCGACCGCACCGGCCGCCTGCCGGTGCTGAGCCGTGACCGTGGACAGGCCGAGGGCGTTTCGCGCCTCGGCGGGGGCCGCGGTGGAGGCGAACGCGGCGAGGACGAGGAGCGTCACTGCCCTGCGCGGAAGCGTTGGTGAAGCGTCCATAATATGCAGCGCTTTCACTAGATAAGGACGTTTCTGGCTCTTTCCTCGCCTCCTGGGGAGAAGTCCAAACATGGTCTGTCTGAATTGCCCCACCCAAATCTGGCCTTATAGCAGGATCAGTCGGGCATTTCTGGACGACCTGGGATTAAACGTCAAAGAATAAAGAAGTCTCCTTGACTTCTGTTTAGGTGGCGTCGCTTGATCGTGTCCTCCTGGAAAGGCATGGTTAATGGCGGCATCTCGCAACCGAGTGAGTATTCACGATGACGCGCGATCCGCGCCGATTCCAACGAAGGAGAATGAAATGATGCGGCGCATTCTTGCCGGTGCAGCCATCGCCGGCCTCATGTTCGGTGTCTCCGCCACGAGCGCTTCCGCCGACGACGGCCCGAACTCCGCCAACACCGGCAACCAGGTCCTCGGCCAGTGGTCGCTGCTCGACAACCTGACGGCGGCCAACAGCGTCCTGAACGGTTCGCTCAACTACTGGGACGTCCTCACCATCAGCCACCTGCTCGACGCCGACCTGAGCGCGCTCAACAACAACAACGGCTGAAACAGCCCGCCGCGTCATGCGGCCGAGGGCCGGCCCAGCGCATCCGCTGGGCCGGCTCTGCGTGTTCAGTAGTCCCTGCCCAGCTGCACGCCACGCCCGGCGGAGCGCGGGACGCCGACCGAGTCGACGAGGTTGCCGGTGGAGGTGACCGACATCCCCCGCCCCTGGCCCTTGCCGTACAGGATGCCGGTCTCGCGGCCCGTGCCGTGGCCGAGGATCGTGTTGCCGGTCACCGCGGCGTGCCCGACACCGTAGTTGACCTGGTCCAGGGCGAGGTAGACGTAGTCGGCGCGGGACCGCTTCGACGGCCTGGCGCGCTGTTCCAGGGCCTTGGGCTGCTCCGCCTCGGCCGCCGCGCCCAGTGGCGGAAAGTGGTGGATCTTGTTTTCGCTCACCACGCTCGCGGCCTCGCCCTGCAGGTCGCAGCGGATGCCGTAGTACGTCCGCCCTGCGGCCCCCTCGCCGCCGAAGTCCTCGACGTAGTTGTTCACGATCGAGGTGCCGAAGCAGCGGTGCGCGTCGATCGCGTTCCTTCGCACCCCGTACACGTGCAGGCCGTTGAGGGTCCAGCCGGCGGCGTTGTCGAGCTCGACCGCGCTCGTGCCGCTGTCGGCGATCCAGGAACGTTCCAGCACCCAGTCGGTGACCGAGTTGCCCGGGTCGAGCACCCTGACCCCCGCGCCGCCGGAGCCCTCGATGTAGACGTCGCTGATGATGCTGTTGACCATCGTGTTCTTCAGCGGCGTGCCGTTCTTCGACGGGTTGCTCACCCGGATGCCGTCGGAGGGCGCGCCCAGGATGTCGACGTCCTCGACCCGGCTGTTCCACGAGCGCAGCATCAGGCCCACGGTGCCGGTGTTGTGGTCGCGGTTGCCGTCGAGTGTCAGCTGCTCGATCCGTACCGTCTCGGAGCCGTACGGACGGTTCGTGGCCCACGACTCCGAAGCCAGCATGGCGGCCAGATTGGCCCCATCGGCCTGTTTGATCACCGCGCCGGCTTTCGAGACGCCGCGGTAGGTGCGGTGGTCGAGCAGCGTGATCGTCGCGTCGATCAGGCACGGCCCCCTGAAGACGATCTCGTCGCCCTCCCCGGACGAGTCGATCGCCCCCTGAATGGTCTTCGCGTCGCCGCTGTCGTTGGCGCACGCCGCCTCTACCTTGCCGCCGAGCCGGGCCCCCGTGCCCGGCTCGTGCTTCACCGCCTTCGAAAGCGGAACCGCGGGCAGTACGACGGCGATCCCGGTGGCGGCCACCGTCGCGATGGCCGCCGCCGCCTGAGGAGTGAAATGTGTGTTCATGGTCCGTCCCCCGTCCAGAATCGCGATCATCCTGGCAGGTCAGCGGACCGAAAGCTCTTCTAACGGAGCGTGGCGGCGGATGTTCCCAATCCCGTCGGGCCGCCGAGCCGCCACTCGGGGGGCCGGTGGTGCCGGCGCAGCGAGACCTCGTCGTACCGCAGGCAGTGCCGGTGCCAGTTGAGGATCCCGGCGAGCCAGTTCCGAAGGTCCTCCACGTAGGCCGCGAGCAGCCCGCGGGCCTCGGCGCCCACCTGGAAGTCGTCGTACAGCACCGGCAGCTCGTGGGCGGCGACGTGCTCGAACTCGCGGGCGCGCGACGCCATCAGGTCGGCGACGACGTTCAGGGCCGTCGGGTAGTCGCAGCCGAAGAAGTTCTGCACGACCAGCACGCAGTTGTGCACCTCGCCCTCGAACTCGATCTCCTTCTGGTACGAGAAGACGTCGTTGATCAGGCAGGCGGCGTCCATGGCGGCGTTCTCCAGCGACCGCATCGGCCCGCTCTGGAAGATCTCCGGCGGCACCTCCTTCTCACGGCTCAGCCTGCACAGGCTCATCGTCAGCTCGGAGCCGAAGGTCGCCCGCCGCATCTCGATGTAGTCCACGGGGTCGGGCACCCGGTTCTGCGCCTGGTTCGACAGCTCCCAGAGCCAGCCCGCCACCATGTCCTCGATGGCCTTGCGGAACCTGCGGCGTCCCGACAGGCTCAACGGGCCCGCCGTACGCGCCCACAGGTCGGCCAGGCCGCGTTCGAGCGGGTCGGTGGGGACGGCGGTGACGGGCCCCTCGATCGGCATGAACAGCGAGTACCGGTCGGCCGCGATCTTCGCGCCGACCAGGTTGCGGGTCGCGCCGAAGACGACGGGGAAGTAGTCGTCGCCGTAGGTGCCCCAGGCCAGCCAGAACGAGCTCAGGTCGAGCTCGTCGGGGGAGGCGTCGGGATCCAGCCCCGCCGCGCACAGCGGCAGGTCGTAGTCGATCAGCTTGGCCTCGTCCCAGACGCCGGGGCCCGGCAGGCCCGGCACCGGGTCGATGATGCCCATCTCGCGCGCCCACGCGACCGTGCTGCGGCGGGAGGAGTCCAGGTGGGGGCTGAGCCTGAGCTCGTACGGCAGCCGGAGGTCGGGGATGATCGACGGGCCCACGGGGTGGGGCACATGCGTGTATGAGCGGACCCGCTTCGCGGCGAGCGCCCCGACGACCGACTTCGGGCCGAAGGAGTCACCCGCCCGCGCCCGCTCGTTCATGTAGCGGCTCGAGCGCAGGTGCCACTCGTGGCCGCCCGACTGCCAGTCCTGCAGCCCCTTGACGTACGCCAGCACGCCGGCGGCCGACAGCGGGTCCACCCCGTGCTCCACGAACAGCGGGCCCAGCTCGGTGAACACGGTGTGCTCGAACTGCTGGAGCCGCGAGGTGAGCACGTCGTTGATCGTGTCGGCGGCCTCCTGCGTGCTGCACCCGAAGAAGGTCTCCAGGACCAGGACGCCGTTGCTCAGCTCGCCCTCGTCACAGACCTCCCGCTGATAGGAGAACAGGTCGTTGCGCAGGTGGACCGCGTCGGCGAAGGCGTCACGCAGCACCCGCATCGGCCGCGAGGCGGCGATGCGGTCCGGCACCTCCGCGCCCACCGCGTGCTCGACGAGCCCCGCCGACCACGGCGCGCCGCCGACCTTGCGCCGCATCTCGATGTACTCCACCGGGTTGGCGACCCGGTTCGCGTTGATGTTGGACAGCTCCCAGAGCGACTCGTTCAGCAGGTTCCTGGTGCTCTCCGCGAACCGCACCCGCCACTGGACGGAGCGCGCCGGGACCGTCCTGGCCCACAGGTCCGCCAGGCCCGCCTCGACCGGGTTGGCCGGCTCGGGCACCCCGGCGGCCAGGTCCATCGGCATGAACGCGGGCAGCCGGTCCAGGTACGCCCTGCCGCCCTCCCGGTCGCCGCTGCGCTTGAACGTCTCCAGGAAGTGGTCGTCGAAGAAGAACACCCAGACGTACCAGTCGGTGACCAGCGACAGCTCCGCGCCGTCGCAGTCGGGATGTGTGTACGCGCACAGCAGCGCGTAGTCGTGGGAGTCCAGGTCGCGCTGCTCCCAGATGCCCGAACCCTCCAGCATCCCCATCTCGCGGGCCCACTGCCCGGAGTGCCGCCTGGCCTCCTCGACGTGCGGGTTGAGCCGTGCGGGATACGGCATGTAGAAGTCCGGCAGCTCGAACGGCTGGGCGGTCAAGACGTCGCTCCGATCTCTACGTGGTCGAGCGCGCCCGCCGCCCCACCGGGTGGGCGGGGCGGCGGTTCACGCGGCAGATACGGCCATGGAACGGTCCATGGCGGGCGCGAGGCGCCCGGTCGCCTCAGGAGTTCGCGTCCATCTCAGCCCTCGCGTCCGATCTCCACGTCCTCCAGGACGCCGAGCGCGTCGGGGACGAGCACCGCCGCCGAGTAGTAGGCGCTGACCAGGTAGGAGATGACGGCCTTCTCGTTGATGCTCATGAACCGCACCGACAGGCTCGGCTGGTACTCGTCGGGGATGCCGGTCTGGTGCAGCCCGATCACGCCCTGGTTCTCCTGGCCGGTGCGCATGAGCAGGATCGAGCTGGTGCGGGTGTTCGTGACCGGGATCTTGTTGCACGGGAAGATCGGGACGCCGCGCCAGGCGGGCACCCGGTGGCTGTTGACCTCGCTGCCCTGCGGGTAGATGCCGCGCCTGCTGCACTCCCTGCCGAAGGCGGCGATGGCCTTCGGGTGAGCCAGGAAGAACGACGGACTCTTCCACACCGTGGCCAGCAGGTCGTCCAGGTCGTCGGGGGTCGGCGCGCCGCCGCGGGTGCGGATGCGCTGATTGAGGTCGGCGTTGTGCAGCAGGCCGAACTCGCGACTGTTGATCAGCTCGTGCTCCTGCCGCTCCCGCAGCGCCTCGACGGTCAGCCTGAGCTGCTGGTCGAGCTGGCTCATCGGCTGGTTGTACAGGTCGGAGACCCGGGTGTGAACGCGCAGGATGGTCTGCGCCACGCTCAGCTCGTACTCGCGCGGGCTGACCTCGTAGTCGACGAACGTGCCCGGCAGCGTGGGCTCGCCCGAGTGGCCGGAGGAGAGCGCGATCTCGGCCTCGCCATAGTCGTTCTGCGCCTGTCCGCCGCTCTCACGCCAGCGCTGCAGGTGCTCCCGCAGCTCCGGCGCCTGCTCCGCGACCTGCTCGAAGTCGCGGCTGGAGAGCGTGAGCACCGTGCAGGCGGTACCGGCCCGCGCGGTGAACTCCCACTCGCCGGAGTCCGTCAGCATCTGCGCGCCCAGGTGGTCGCCGTCGGCCAGCACGCCGAGGTTCTGCTCGTCGCCGTACGCGCCTGTGGCCGTCCTGCTCACCCTGCCGTGCGCGATGAGGATCAGCCGGTCTCTCGGCGTGCCCTCTCTGACGATCTCCTGGCCCGCCGATACCTCCTGCTGGGCGAACCGGTCGGCGAGCGCCTCCAGAGCGGCCATCTCGTCGAAGCCGCGCAGCGCCGGCAGCTCGGTGAGCTCGGCGGGGATGACGCGGACCTCGGCACCGGTCGTGCTGAAGGTGATCCGGCCGTCGCCGAGCGTGTAGCTGAGGCGGCGGTTGACGCGGAAGACGCCGCCGGAGGTCTGCACCCACGGCAACAGCTTCAGCAGCCAGCGGGAGGAGATCTCCTGCATCTGCGGGACGGACTTGGTGGTCGTCGCGAGAGTTCGCGCGGCTTCGGTGCTGAGGCTGAGTTGCTGCTGCTGTTCCAGGGGGGACGAGGTCGATTCGGTCATGGGACACCACCAATCTCCATAGAAGAACTAACCCGGGGACGTTGCGCGGAGAGAAGGTCGTGCGGGAGGGGGAGGTCGCGGGCGGACATGTCTGGGAGGTTGCGAGGGAGGGCGTGCAGGCGGACGTGTCTGGGAGGTTGCGGGGGAGGGCGTGCGGGCGGGGGCCCACCTGTCGGGGGCCTACCTGTCACGGTGGGCGAGCTGGTCGGCGAGCACGGTCAGGGCGTCGCGCGCCTCGGCGGTGATGGGGGCGCCCTCCAGTGCGCGGGCGGCCTCGCGGAACCGTTCGCCGATCATGCCCTCGACCTCCGCGAGCGCGCCGGTGTCGAGCAGGATCTGGCGGATCTCGGCGGCCTGGAACTCGTCCAGCTCCGGGTTGCCGTGCCAGGTCTTCAGGTGCGCGAGCTGGGCCGGGGACGCCAGCCGTAAGGCGTGCGCCATCAGCACCGTGTGCTTGCCGTCCCGCAGGTCGTCGAGCGCCGACTTGCCGGTGTCGGCGGACGCGCCGAACGTGCCCAGCACGTCGTCGCGGAGCTGGAAGGCCTCGCCGAGCGGCAGCCCGAACCGCGAGTAGGCGTCGAGCAGCTCGGCGGACGCCCCCGCGAGCGCGCCGCCGATCTGCAGCGGGCGTTCCACGGTGTACTTGGCGGTCTTGTAGCGGATCACCGTGAGGGCCTGCGACACGCTCGCGCCCGACCGGAGCTGGGCCAGGATGTCCAGGTACTGGCCGCTGATGACCTCGGTGCGCATGGCGTCGAACAGGTGGTGCGCGGCCCGCAGGCGGCCGGGCTCCACCCCGCACGACGACAGCAGCGTGTCGGACCAGGCCAGGCTGAGCGTGCCGAGCAGGATGCCGCCCGACTGGCCGAACGCCTCGGAGTCCGGGCCCTTGTGCAGGTCGGCCAGGCTCCGGTGGATCGTCGAGTGGCCGCGGCGCAGCTCGCTGCCGTCCATGATGTCGTCGTGGATGAGGAGCCCGGCGTGGCACAGCTCCAGGGCGGCGGCGGCGCTGATGATCTCGTCGCAGTCATCGCCGCCGGCTCCCCGCCAGCCCCAGTAGCACAGCTGCGGGCGGACGCGCTTGCCGCCGCTGAGGATGAAGTCGGTCAGCAACTGGTAGGCCGCGACCACGTCGGGGTCGGCGACAGGGGATCGCCAGTCGTCCAGGAAGCCGGTGAGCCGGTCGTCTATGCGGGGTCCCACCGCGGTCTGCGTGTAGCCCGTCGTCATGTCGAGTTTCTTTCCGTCAGGCGGTAGCTACCCCTAGTTAGTCATTCAATACGGAGCGTGTAAAGTGTCTTTCGGCTCTGGAGTGTTCGCTTGACTCAGGAGTCACAACGGTCGTGCGAAGGGGGCCGCCTGTGGCCGCGGTAGATCTCGCAGCTCCGACGCTGCCGCGCAGGCGGCGCGTGTCCCGCCAGCTCATGGTGGGTTCGGTGCCCGTCGGCGGCGACGCGCCGGTCTCGGTGCAGTCGATGACCACCAGCGTCACGGCCGACGTCGACGCCACGCTCCAGCAGATCGCGGAGCTGACGGCCGCCGGGTGCCAGATCGTCCGGGTGGCGGTGCCGTCGCAGGACGACGCCGACGCGCTGCCGGCGATCGCCAGGAAGTCGCAGATCCCCGTCATCGCCGACATCCACTTCCAGCCCCGGTACGTCTTCGCGGCGATCGAGGCAGGGTGCGCCGCCGTGCGCGTCAATCCCGGCAACATCAAGAAATTCGACGACAAGGTGGGCGAGATCGCTCGGGCTGCGAGCGACCACGGGGTGCCCATCCGCATCGGCGTCAACGCCGGCTCGCTCGACCCCCGGCTGCTGCAGAAGCACGGCAAGGCGACCCCCGAGGCGCTGGTCGAGTCGGCGCTGTGGGAGTGCTCGCTGTTCGAGGAGCACGGCTTCCGCGACATCAAGATCTCGGTCAAGCACCACGACCCGCAGGTGATGGTCGCCGCCTACCGGCTGCTGGCCAGGCGCTGCGACTACCCGCTGCACCTCGGCGTCACCGAGGCGGGGCCGCTCATGCAGGGCACGATCAAGTCGGCGGTGGCCTTCGGGGTGCTGCTCGACGAGGGCGTCGGCGACACGATCAGGGTGTCGCTGTCCGCGCCGCCGGTAGAGGAGGTCAAGGTCGGCGTCGGCATCCTGGAGTCGCTCGGGCTGCGCGCCCGCCGCCTGGAGATCGTCTCCTGCCCGTCGTGCGGGCGGGCTCAGGTCGACGTCTACACGCTGGCCGACCGGGTGGCCGCCGCGCTCGACGGGTTCCCGCTTCCGCTGCGGGTGGCGGTGATGGGCTGCGTCGTCAACGGCCCGGGCGAGGCGCGCGAGGCCGACCTGGGGGTGGCCTCGGGCAACGGCAGGGGCCAGATCTTCGTCAAGGGCGAGGTGATCCGGACGGTCCCCGAGTCGCAGATCGTGGAGACCCTGGTCGAGGAGGCGCTGCGCCTGGCAGAGGAGGCCGCCGAGCCGCCGTCTCCGGGCTCGTAGGAGGGTCGCCGCCGCTTCCGCCCCTGGCGGCCGGGGCGGGCCGTGGTGGCGTGGTCCCCGGGCTCACAGGTTGCTGGCCGGAGGGGCGGGCGCGGTGGCCAGGGTGAGGCCGTAGGTGGTGAGGATCTCGTTGACCGGCTGGAAGTACGTGATGCCGCCCTTGGTGCAGTTGCCCGCGCCGCCGGAGGTGACTCCCTGGGCCTGGTCGCCGGAGATGAACGAGCCGCCTGAGTCGCCGGGCTCGGCGCAGACGTCGGTCCTGGTGGCCTCGTAAACCGTGCCCTGCGAGTAGGTGACGCTGGTGTCGACCTGCTGCACCGTGCCGCAGTGGTAATGGGTGGTCGATCCGGAGCGGCAGACCGAGGAGCCCACGAGGGCGGCGGTGGAGCCGCGTACGGGGAGCATCCCGGCGCTGTAGGCGTCCACCTCGCCGAGCGGGGTCCAGTTCGTGCCGACCTCGACCCACGAGTAGTCGTTGCCGGGGAAGGAGGAGCCGCGGAAGGTGCCCTGCGGCACCCAGTCGGTGCCCGCGGTCGTGGCGCCCTCGGAGCCGCAGTGCCCGGCGCTGACGAAGCCGCCCGGCGAACCGGCTTTGGTCACGGCGAAGCCGATGGAGCAGCGGGCGCGAGAGTCGATGTAGTAGCCGTCGCCGCCGCGCACGTCGTAGAAGAGGGCGGGCTTCTCGTCGGAGCGGACGACCTCCACGGCCGAGGTGCTGACACCGACCGCGTCCACCCACGCGCGGGCCGTGGTGGGCGTCGACGACAGCACGACCACGCGGTTGCCGGGCAGGTCCACGTACCAGATCGGCGCTGTTCTGGGGGCGGTGGCCGAGGCCCGGTCGAGTGCGGCCTTGACCCGGTTGAGCTGCTGGAGCGAGCGGGAGACCACGCGTGCCTGGACCCCGGCCCGTGTGATGGCGGGCACCTGGTTCCTGTCGGTGGTGGCGGCAATCATGGTGGAGGTCGGGCCCGTCACCCAGGCGCCGCCGTACGTGGGGCCGAGCAGGGCCCTGAGCTGCGGCTCGACGTCGGCGGCCGCGGTCTCGTTGAGCAGCCTGACGCCCGCCTGGTCGTCGGAGATCTGTAGGTCGCGGCTGAGTGCTTCGACGAGGCCGGCGGGCGGGTCCGCGGAGGCGGCGGCCCGCTCCCTGGCGGCCGCGTAGAGGCTGCCGGCGGGCGCGGTCGCGCTTCGCGCGGTGGGGGCCAGGGCCGGAGTGGCCAGCAGGGTGACGGCCAGCGCGGTGCTCGCCGTCGCGGTCTTCCTGGGGGGCATGTGCCTCTCCTCGCGTACAAGCTGTACGAGCCCGAACGCGAAGAGTGATCGCATCAAGGACCCCTGTCACGGTGATGTCGCCGGCGAGTTCTGTCGTGCCACCCATGTGGAGAAGCGGCCCCGCTCCGGTCTCTCCATGTAAACCGACCGGCTCGGCGAGATCGTGGAAGGACACGCGATCACTCGGAACGTCGGGGCGACCCCGCCTGCCAGTCGCGATGGGCGAACGACTGGCGCCGGTCAAGCGCGCCTACGACCCTGGCAACCTCGCCGGCCGCAACCCCAACATCTCCCCCTGTCACCGGCCAGATCGTGCCGGGTGCGACGCGCGGACGGAGGCGAAAGATTACTCTCCGTGCTCATCTCGTATCACTATGTGTTTAACCGTTGTCACACGGAAACTCATCGGAGATCTTCATGTCTCTTCGCTATTCGTACCCGACTCTGCTCCTGGCCGCGCTGGCCGTCTCCACGGTCGCCGGATGTGGGGGCGGGTCCAGCACCAACGCGCTCGGGCTGACGCCCGAAACGCAGGGGCAGTCGACCATGACCGCGCCGTCCGAGCAGGACGAGACCTGGATGAAGACCATCCACCAGGGCAACCTGGCCGAGATCGCGGCAGGCAAGCTGGCCCAGGACCAGGGCGCCACCGAGCACATCAAGGCGCTCGGCGAGCTGCTGGTCAAGGACCACACCAAGTTCGACGCCTCGGTCAGGAAGGCCGCCGAGAAGCTGGGCGTCCAGCTGCCCAACGACCCGACCGACGTGCAGGTGGAGGCGGCCAAGACGCTGAAGGAGGAGTCGGGGAAGAAGTTCGACCAGGCGTGGATCGACGCCATGATCAAGGCCCACGAGGGGGCCATCAAGGACACCACCACGGAACAGCAGGGCGGCGCGTCCTCGGCGGTGCAGGAACTGGCCAAGACGGCGATGCCCACCCTCGAGAAGCACCTGGAGAAGCTGAAGCAGGCGGCCGGCGGCCAGTGACCGCGGACGCGGTCGCTGGCCGATCGAGGCGAGCGGCCGCTGGACGAGCGGTTCGCCCACCTGCCCGGCGTGCTGCCGCTCGCCCGGCAGAGCGCATGGCCCGAAGGCGGCGTCGCCGTCTTCGGGCTCGTCCCGTTCTGATCAGCCAAAGATGCTGGTCAGGGCGGGTCATGTGGGGTTTCGCGGGTTAGGCGAGGGGGCAGCGGGGGCCCATGAGAGTCGTTGTGGTGGGCGCGACGGGCAACGTCGGGACGAGCGTGGTCCGGGCGCTGGAGGCCGACGCGAACGTGACCTCGATCGTCGGCGTGGCCCGCAGGCTGCCCGGCTGGCATCCGGGCCGCACCGAGTGGCGCAGGGCCGACGTGGTCACCGACGACCTGGTGCGGATCTTCGAAGGCGCCGACGCGGTCGTCCATCTCGCGTGGCTGTTCCAGCCGACCCGTGACCCCTGGGTCACCTGGCGGGCGAACGTGCTGGGCAGCATGCGGGTGTTCCGCGCTGTGGCGGAGAGCGGGGTGCCGGTGCTGGTGCACGCCTCGTCCGTGGGCGCGTACTCGCCGGGGCCGAAGGACCAGCCGGTGGACGAGAGGTGGCCGACGCACGGCTGGCCCGGCGCCGCGTACGGGCGGGAGAAGGCGTACGTCGAGCGGGTCCTGGACGTGTACGAGCACGACCACCCCGGCATCCGGGTGGTGCGGATGCGGCCCGCGTTCATCTTCAAACGGGAGGCCGCGACCGAGCAGCGGCGGCTGTTCGCCGGGCCGTTCCTGCCACGCAGGCTGGTCAAGGCCGGGAGAATCCCGTTCGTTCCAGACATTCCACGGCTTCGGCTGCAGGCATTGCACGCCGACGACGCCGGTGAGGCGTACCGGCTGGCCGTCACCCGGCCTGTCAGCGGGGCCTTCAACCTGGCGGCCGACCCGGTGCTCGATCCGGCCATGCTGGCCGACCTGCTGGGCGTCCGCACCCTGCCGGTCTCGTCCTGGCTGGCCAGGACGGCGATGGCGGCGGGCTGGCGGATGCGGCTCCTGCCTGCCGCGCCTGGGCTGCTGGAGCTGGCCATGCAGATCCCGCTGATGAAGGTGGACCGGGCCAGGGAGGTGCTGGGCTGGGCGCCCAGACACAGCGCGGGCGAGGCCGTGCGGGAGCTGATCGAGGGCGTCCACGACGGCGCCGGAATGGACACCCCGCCGCTCGCTCCGGAGACCGGCGCCGCCGACCGTCTGCGCGAGCTTGCCACCGGCGTCGTCGGCCGTCCCTAGCGGTCGCGATGACTGGTCGGGAGCCCGGTGACCAGCGCGTGCGGCAGTCGGGCCGCCTCGGCGGTGATCAGAGGTGGTCAGGCCTTCTTGGCGATGGCTGTGATCAGCGGCTGTACGAGTTTGGCCGCCAGTGGGCCGAAGGCCGCCAGGATGAGCACGTACGCGGCGGCCAGCGGGCCCAGGTCAGGGTGGGCGCCCGCCGCGACCGCCAGCCCGGCGATGACGATGTTGAACTCACCGCGCGGGATGAGCGCGATGCCCGCCCGCGCCTGACCCGCCTTGGCGATGCCGGCGCGTCTGGCCGCGTACGCGCCGGTCAGCAGCTTGGTGACCATGCTGACCAGGGCGAGCAGCGCGGCCAGCCCGGCCACGGGGAGGATCTTCTTCGGATCGGTCTGCAACCCGAAGAAGACGAAGAACACCGCGGCGAACAGGTCGCGCAGCGGCGCCAGCAGGGCCTGGGCGTCGTGCGCCAGCTGACCCGACAGCGCGATGCCGACGAGGAACGCGCCCACCGCCGCCGACACCTGGAGCTGCTGCGCCAGCCCCGCGACCAGGAGCGCGAGCCCGACCACTTTCAGCAGCAGCACCTCGTTGTTCGGGCTGGCCACGAACGCCTCGATGAAGCGTCCGAAACGCAGGGCCACGAGCAGCACGACGCTCACGGTGGCCAGCGCGATGGCCACCGTCATCGCGCCGCTCAGCAGACTCAGGCCCGCCAGCATGGCGGTCAGCACCGGCAGGTAGATCGCCATCGTCAGGTCCTCGAAGACCAGCAGCGACAGCACGGTCGGGGTCTCGCGGTTACCGATCCAGCCCAGGTCCGACAGCACCTTGGCGGTGATGCCCGACGAGGTGGCGTAGGTGACGCCCGCCATGGCGACGGCGGCGACGGGCCCCCACCCGAGCAGCAGCGCGCAGATCGCTCCGGGGGCGGCGTTGAGCACCAGGTCCACGAGGCCGGCGCGGGCGTTGCTTTTCAGGCTGGTGACCAGCTCGTCGGCGTTGTATTCGAGGCCGAGCGTGAGCAGCAGCAGGACGACGCCCATCTCCGCGCCGATGCTGATGAACTCCTCGCTGGTGGCCAGCGGGAGCACGCCGCCGGTGCCGAACGCCACCCCGGCGACGAGGTAGAGGGGAATGGGGGAGATGCCGACCTTCAGCGCCAGCGCTCCGAGCACGCCCAGGCCAAGCAGGACGGCACCGAACTCGAGAAACAGTATTGCGGTGTGATGCACCCGCGGCCCTACCCGTTTGCCAGGATGTCGGCCACCTCGGCGGTGCTGTCGGCGCTGCCGACCACTACGACGACGTCACCCGCGGCGAACACGAAGTCGGGCCCGGGGCTGGCGAAGACCTGCCCGGACCGCACCGCGGCGACGATGGAGGCGCTGGTGCGGGTCCGCACCCGCGCGTCGCCCATCGGCCTGCCCGCGAACGGCGATCCCGGCGGGATCGGGTACTGCATGCTGACCAGGCCCTCGACCTGCTGGTGCAGCTGGTTGAGCCGCTGCACGATGCGAGGAGCGCCGAGCAGCTCCGCCAGCGCGTCGGCCTCTTCGTCGTTGAGCTTGACGGTCTCGCAGGCGCGATCGGGGTCGTTCCTGTCGTAGATCACCAGATCTCGGCGGCCAGTGCGATGCGACACGACGCCGACCCGCATACCGGATCGTGTGGTGAACTCGTGACGCAGACCGATTCCTGGCAGTGCCGTCTGTTCGACGTCCACCGTGCTATCCCACCCAACGAGAGTCCCGCAATTTCACCAACCCTACCCAAGGTTACGTAAAACGCCCAGTCAGCGTGTGATCACCCGTACGCCGGGTAGCGAGGAGCGATGATCGTGGACTGGTTGCGCTCCACGACGGAGCGACGCCCACGCCGGTCGAGGCGGTCGCCATGACCGTGAGAAAGCCCACGCGCGGCAGCCTGCGGCTCACCGTCGCGTCCCTGGTCGCGTTCGCGGTCCTCGTCGTGCTGGTGGAGACCGCGTTCGAGCCGCTACGTCTGCTGGACCAGGGCGTGGCGTCGGGGTTGCACGCCTACGCCCGGCGCGAGCCGGGCCTGACCGGGGTGCTCGCGGTCTGGACCGACGTGCTCGGGCCGTGGTCGTGGCGGGCGGCAGTGCTGCTGTGCGCGGCCTGGCTGGTGTACCGGGGCGCGCCCCGGCCGGCCGTCTGGGCGGTCATCACGATCATCGTCGGCGGCTTCCTGGGGACCTGGCTGAAGGTCTTCGTCGGGCGGGAGCGACCCCACTTCACCGATCCCGTCGCCGTGGCGCCGGACCAGGCGTTCCCGTCGGGCCACGCGCTCAACGCGACGCTCGGCGCGGGCGTGCTCGTCCTGCTGATCCTGCCCGTGCTGCGCGGACGGCCCCGGCTCAGGGCGCTGGCCTGGTGCGTGGCCGGGTTCCTCGTGCTGTCGGTGGCGTACACGCGCATCGCGCTCGGCGTGCACTGGGTCAGCGACGTCGTCGGCGGGGTGCTGCTCGGTGTCCTGGTGATCGCGGCCACGACCGCGGGCTTCGAGACCTGGCGTCGCGATCTCGGCCCGCCTCCGCCCAGCCCGCTCAGGGAGGACGGCGAGCCCGAGGCCGCCGACGAGCCGCCCCGCGGGCGCCCGCGCCGGCTGCTGTAGCGCGGGAGGTCAGTGCTCCCCTCCGTGCCCGGCGTGCTGCTGCGGCTTGGCGGCGACCCAGGCGCGGACGCTCTCGGCGCGGTCGCGCAGCTCCGCCAGGGTGGTGGCGAGGGCCTCATGGTCCATGAAGGCCGTGCTCTCGATGGCGGCCGAGTGCTTTCGCACCTCATCGGTCAGCGTGTCGAGCTCGCTGAGGGACTGGACGACGGTACGCGTCTCTTCGGCGTTCAGGTCGCACATAGCCTGAACGTACGCAGGGGATGGACAACCCGTACAGCACCGAAAGACGTAGCTGAAAAGATGGCGATTGTGTCCCTGGAGGAGCCGGTGCCGCGTCTGGCCCGAGCCATCGTCTTCGCGACGGTGTGCGTCGTGGTCACGGCGGCCGGCCATGCCTTCGCCGGGGGAGGGCCGGTCGGCCTCGGCCTGATGGCGGCCTCCGCCGCGGGCGCGGCGGCGCTCGCCTACGCGCTCAACGGGCGCGAGCGCGGCGCCCGCGTCGTCCTGGGCGCGACCGTCTGCGCGCAGGCTGTGCTGCACCAGGCGTTCGCCGTGGCCGCGCCCCCTCCCGAGATTCCGCACGCGCACGCCGGGCTCGGGATGCCGCTGGTCCACCTGATGCTGGCGGGGCTGAGCGGGTGGTGGCTGCACCGGGGTGAGCGCGCCGCGTGGCTCATGCTGCGGCTGTGGGGCGCGCCCCGGCTGCTGCTCGCCGCTCCGGCGGCGCCGCCCGTCCTGGTGCGGCAGCCGCCCGTCGCGTACGAGCCGGAGCCGCGGGCCACCACGGAGCTCGACGAGTCGATGCCCAGACGCGGGCCGCCCGCGGGGCGGGGTGTGCGTCACGACGCCCAGCGCGTCGCCCTGTCCCTTCGTCTGGAGTATTCGCCATGGCATTCATCCGCAGGAGCCTGGTCGCGGCACTCGGCTGCGGCCTGTTCCTCTCGCTGAGCGCGCCCGCCGCGCTCGCCCACGACAGTCTCAAGAGCAGTTCCCCCGCCAAGGACGCGCGAGTCGCCCGCGTCGACAGGATCGAGCTGGAGTACAGCGCCAGGGTCCGCTTCCCCGCGGTCGTCCTGCACGACGCGGCCGGCAAGCCCGTCAGCATCGGTCCGCCGCAGGCGACGGGCCCCAAGGTGACGGCCGAGGTGCCCTCGCCCCTCGCGCCGGGCGGCTACGTGATCGCCTGGCGGGTGGTGTCCTCCGACGGGCACCCGATCGAGGGCGAGATTCCCTTCACCGTCACGGGTGGCTCCGCCGCCTCTCCCGCGTCCGCGGCGCCGACGGCGCAGCAGCAGCAGCAGGAGGGGGCCGACGGGGTTCCCGGCTGGCTGTGGGCCGCCGGGGCGGCGCTCGTGGTGGTCGCGGTGGCCGTCTGGCTGCTCGGCAGGCGCGGGAGCCGTACCGAAGAGGAGTAGTGGCCCCGCGTCACGCTCTCGCCACGCGCTGCTGTGCGGCCTGCTTCCACCAGGTCAGCCGGACGGCGAGCGCGGCGAGAGCGGTCGCGGAGACGATCATGTGCACGGCGCCCGCCAGCCGCTGGTCGGCCAGCACGTCCCCCACTCCGGGCGGGGCGACGAGCGAGAACCAGCTGTGCGCGAGCGCCGGGCCGACCGCCATGAGCACGCCGAGCCCGAGCTGGATCGCGGCCACGGCGGCGAGCAGCCAGGCGCGGGCGGTCCAGGAGATCGGCTTCGGCAGCGCGTCGGCCCCGGCCAGCACCCAGAAGTACAGCAGCCCGGTGGCCAGGAAGAACGCCTGGGTGAGCCGGTCCACCGCGTAGCTGGACGCCGACAGCTCCAGCCAGCCGGACCCGTACAGGAGGACGAGCGGCAGCGCGTACGCGGCCAGCGCGACGGCCGGGCTGGTGAGGCGGCGGGCCAGAGCGCTGCCCAGCAGGGTGATCTGGCCGTACTGCGACCTCGCGGACGTCGTCCGCGCCGCGAGCGTCAACGGCGCCCCGTACGCCAGCAGCAGCGGCGCGACCACGGTGAGAGCCGCGTACTGCAGCGCGTGCACCGACAGCATGGCCCGCGCGTAGCCGCCCACGCCGCCGACCAGGACCACCGCGAGCACCGCCAGCCCCGCGTACCAGGAGAACGTGCGTCCCGCCGGCCACGGCAGCCGGTCGCGGGCCAGCCGGCGCAGCCCCACCAGGTAGCCGACGGCCGGGAGGGCGAGCAGCAGCAGGATCAGCGGGTCCGGCCGGAACTCGGTGATCAGCCGGCTCGCGGAGAACGGTTCCAGGTCGTACTCCAGCGCCAGCAGGTTGTGGCTGCCGCCGCTGCCCGGTGGAGGCGGCGTACGCGACAGCCCCACCGCCAGCGCCACGGCCGCCACCATCACGGCCGCCTCGCCCGCCGCGAGCAGCGTGAACGTGCGCCGCACCGGCCGCACGGCGGCGTCCGCGACGGTGCGGAGGCGATGCCGCCAGCCGAACACGCCCAGGGCGACGAGCGCCACCGTCTTGGCGAGCAGCAGCAGCCCGTACCGGGTCTCCCACAGCTCCGGCAGGGCGCTCAGCCGCACCCAGCCGCCGGCGACGCCGGAGACCGCGACCGCCGCGAAGCAGCACAGCGCGACCGTGCTGAAGCGCCGCAGCACCAGTGGCAGCCGGTCCGAGCGGCGGAAGTGGACGAGCACCGCCGCCAGCCCGCCGACCCACACGGAGGCCGCCAGCAGGTGCGTCAGCAAGGCCGACACGGCGATGTCGTGGTCGGCGGCCGAGGAGGCGTGCCCGACGTAGGCGGGCGGGAGCGTCCCGAACGCGGCGAGGCCCAGCAGGGCCGCGTTGCCCGTGGCGTTCAGCCGCAGGCGGGTGCCGAGCGCCACGACGACGGCACCTGCCAGCACCACCAGCATGGCCTGGGTCTGGGGGAGGGAGGTGCCGAAGCCGAGGACGACCGGGTCTTCGAACAGCACCGAGAGGGGAGCGCCGATGACGTCCGACAGGGTGAACAGGTAGGTGAGGACCGCGGCCGCGGCCCAGCCCAGCGCCCACCTGCCCGCCGCCCTGACGCAGGCCGCGGCCTCCGGCGTCCCCCTCGGTGACAGGACGACGGCGGCCAGCAGCGTCCCCACCGTGGCCACCGCGCACACGTCGTAGGCGAACCGCGCCAGCGGCAGCCCCCAGCCCGTGACGAGTCCCGCGTCGGGCAGGCCGGAGAGCTGCGGCCGGGGGCCGCCGCCCCCGAACCGCAGCACGGCCACCAGCACCAGGACACCCACCGCGAACACGAACCCCGCATAGAGCCAGGTCCGGCGTCCAGTTGATGGCATGACCGCCTCCTCGTCGCCTACCGGTAACGGGAGATACGCGCGATCGGGCGGTCGGGTTCGGGGGTCAGCTGCGGGACCTCAGGCATGCACTCGGGCAGAGGTACGCGCCACACACCGGCGGTGGTTCACCACGAGGGCCGCCCGTTGCAGACTGTGCAGATGACGGGGCGTGTACGGGTGGAAGTGCGGGTCGAGGGCGTCGTGCAGGGCGTCGGTTTCCGGCCCTTCGTGTACGGCCTGGCGACTCGGCTGGGCCTCGCGGGACGGGTCGGCAACGACCTCAACGGCGTGTTCGTCGAGCTGGAAGGTGGCCGGCGGGCGATCGGCGCGTTCCTCCAGGCCCTGGAGCGCGACGCGCCCCCGCTGGCCGCCATCGACCGGATCACCGTCACCCGGACCAGGCCCGACGGCGGCGACGGCTTCCAGATCGCTCCCAGCGACGCCACCGGCCCGCGGCGCACCCTGATCTCGCCCGACAGCCCGACCTGCGCCGACTGCCTGGCGGAACTCGCCGACCCGGCCGACCGGCGCTACCGCTACCCGTTCGTCAACTGCGTCAACTGCGGCCCGAGACTGACGATCGTCCGGGGGGTCCCGTACGACCGGCGGCTGACGACGATGGCGGGGTTCGCGATGTGCCCGGCCTGCGCGGCCGAGTACCACGACCCGGCCGACCGCCGCTTCCACGCCCAGCCGGTGTGCTGCCCGGCCTGCGGCCCCCACCTCCGCCTCGCCGCCGCCCCGGCCCCCTCGTCCGTTCCGGCCTCGCCGCCTGTGCCGGCAGACGACCCTCTTCGCGGCGCGGTCGAGGTGTTGCGGGCGGGTGGGGTGCTGGCGGTCAAGGGGCTCGGCGGGTACCACCTGGCGGTGCTGGCCGGGCACCGCAGCGCCGCCGCGGCGCTGCGCGAGCGCAAGCACCGCGAGGACAAGCCCTTCGCCGTCATGGTGGCCGACCTCGACCAGGCCCGCGCGCTCTGCGAGGTGGACGCCACCGCCGCCGCCCTGCTGACGGACCGGGCCCGGCCCATCGTGCTGCTCCCACGCGCCCCCGGGGCCGCCATGGCGCAGGCCGTCGCGCCCGGCACCCGCGAACTCGGGCTGATGCTGCCGTACACGCCGCTGCACCACCTGCTGCTCGCGGAGACGTCCGAGCCGATCGTGCTGACCAGTGGCAACGTCTCCGACGAGCCGATCGCGTACGCGGACTCCGACGCCTTCGACCGGCTCGGCGGGATCGCCGACGCCTTCCTCACCCACGACCGCCCGATACACACGCGCGTGGACGACTCCGTCGTGCGCCCCTTCCGCGGCAAGGGGATGGTGTTGCGCCGTTCACGCGGATACGTACCGGACCCGATCGTCCTGCCCTGGGACGCGCCCCGGCAGATCCTCGCCTGCGGCGCCGAGTTGAAGAACACGTTCTGCCTGGCCAAGGCGCGCCACGCGTTCCTGTCCCACCACATCGGGGACCTGGAGAACTACGAGACCCTGCGGTCCTTCACCGAGGGCGTCGCCCACTTCGCGGCGCTGTTCGACGTGCGCCCCGAGATCGTCGCCCACGACCTGCACCCCGAGTACCTCTCCACCAAGCACGCCCTGACCCTGCCGGACGTCGAACTGGTCGGCGTCCAGCACCACCACGCCCACATCGCGTCCTGCCTGGCCGACAACGGCGAGGCCGGCCCGGTGATCGGAGTGGCCTTCGACGGCCTCGGCTACGGCACCGACGGCACCCTCTGGGGCGGCGAGTTCCTCCTGGCGGACCTGGCGGGCTTCGAGCGGGTCGCCCACCTCGCGCCGGTCCCGATGCCGGGCGGCGCCACCGCGATCAGGCAACCGTGGCGAATGGCCGCCGCCTACCTGTCCGCCTGCTCCGACCCGGCCCGTCCCGACGGCCTGTCCGCCGGGTTCGACGGCGGTCTGGACGTGGTTCACCGCAACGAGGGGCGCTGGCACGACGTGGTGACGCTGGCCGGGAGCGGGTTCGGCGCGCCGCTGACGTCCAGCGCGGGCCGTCTGTTCGACGCCGTCTCGGCGCTGATCGGCGTCCGCGACGTGATCACGTACGAGGGGCAGGCGGCGATCGAGCTGGAGCAGCTCGCCGACCGCGCGGAAACGGGCCGCTACCCGGCCGCGATCTCGACCGGATCCCCGATGCTGATCGCCGGGTCCGACCTGGTGCGGGCGGCGGCGGAGGATCTGAGGGCGGGCACCGACCCGTCCGTGATCTCCGCCAGGTTCCACAACGGCGTGACCGACGTCATCGTGCGCTGTTGCCAGGCGCTCCGCGACAGCACCGGCGTCTCGACGGCCGCGCTGTCCGGGGGCGTCTTCCAGAACCTGCTGCTGCTGGAGCGGACCGTGGAACGGCTGACCGTCGCCGGGTTCCGCGTCCTCACCCACGTCCGGGTCCCGCCCAACGACGGAGGCGTCAGCCTCGGCCAGGCGGCGATCGCCGCCGCACAGGACCGCCTCGCAGCCGGGCGATAGCGGCCTCCTGGGGATCATCTTCACCCGCCCCACCGCAGGCGCCGTCGGGGAGGGGCCGATACTGGGGCGTGGCGTTAAATGCGGAACTAGTGGCGAAGATGTTCGACCTCGGTGAGGTTCGTTCGGCACCCGTGCCACTTTCCGGCTACAGCTCGGCCTCCGCGTGGAAGTTACGTACCGAGGCCGGGTTGTGGGTGGTCAAGGCGCAGTACGCGATCAAGCGCTGGGAAGTGGAGGCGATGCGGCACTCCGGTGACCTGGAGAGGGCCGCGCTCGCCGCGGGGATCGCCGTGCCGCGTCCTGTCGAGGGGGGTGAGGGGGCGGCGGGGTTCTGGGCGCCCGCCCCCGGCGGGACCGAGTACCTGCGGGTGAGCGCGTGGGCGGACGGCCCACGAGCGGAGCTGCCCGCTGGGCGGGAACTGGCCGCCTGGCTCGGCGGGACCGTCGCCGCGCTGGCCGCCGTGGCCCCTCCCGTGGACGTCCGGCAGGGCCGCGGGTATCCGCTTCACCCGCTGGCGCAGTGGGAGGAGTGGCTGTCGACGGAGAGCGTCGGGAGGCGGGAGAAGGCGCGGCTGCTGTCGGCCGCCGCCGACGGCACGCCCCTCGTCCAGGAAGCCCTCGCCGCGTCGCGCTCTCCCTTCGTGCTCTCCCACCGCGACCTCAACCACCGCAACATCCTGCTCACCCCCCACGGACCCACGCTGATCGACTTCGACCAGGCCGGGCCTGAGGTGCCGTGGTGGGAGCTGGTGCACTTCGCGTTCCTGCTCGCGTGCGCCAGCCTCGGGGACGACGAGCCCGATCCCGTCCTGCTCGGCGCGGCGGTGAGCGCGTTCGCGGAGCGGGGCGGGAACGTGGGGGAGCTGGACTTATCGGCGTTCGCCGGGTTGCTGCGCGGGATGCTGGAGTGGCCCGCCGCCAACCTCATGGTCCTCGCCGGCGACGCCCCGGCGGCGCGGCGTGGTGAGGCGCTGCGGCAGGTCGCCGAGGCGGCGCGCGTCCTGCCGGTGATCATGGGGTCCGTCGAGCGGTGGGTGGCGGTCCTGAGGGCACTCTGACGTGCTTGTAATCTCGAACGTGGCAGGCGTTCTCAGCGAGAGGAACCGGGGCCCGTGAGCGACGGCACGAACACGATCTTCTTCCCCGAGTTCGCGTCGCCCACTCGGCGCATCGGGCAGCGCGAATTCGACTTCCAGCGCCAGGTGGCGATCATGGCGATCGTCAACAGAACTCCCAACTCCTTCCACGACCAGGGGCGGACCTTTCAGCTCGCCAGCGCCGTGGAAGCGGCGCGCAGGGCCGTGGCCGACGGCGCCGACTGGGTGGACATCGGCGGGTTCGCCTTCAGCGCGGCACAGAGCGGTATCAGCGTCGGCGAGGAGATCGACCGGGTGGCGCCGGTGATCGCCGAGGTCAGAGCCGTCACCGACGCCGTGATCTCCGTCGACACACACCGTCCGGACGTGGCGAGAGCGGCGATCGAGGCGGGCGCGGACGTGATCAACGACACGAACGGCCTGCGCGAGCCGGGCCTCGCTGAGGTCGCGGCCGAGACCGGTGTCGGCGTGGTGGTCACGCACAGCCTCGGCGGGCCGGGAAGGCGCGTCTTCCGTCCGTGCTACCAGGACGTCGTGTCGGAGGTCGCCGCCTTCCTGCGGGAACGGGTGGACTTCGCGCTCAAGTCCGGCATCGCGGCCGACCGGATCATCATCGACCCCGGCCACGACCTGAACAAGAACACCTTCCACTCGCTGGAGCTCACCAGGCGGCTCGACGAGATCACCTCGCTCGGCTACCCGACCCTGGTCGCCCTGTCCAACAAGGACTTCATCGGCGAGACCCTCGACCGTCCGCAGGGCGAGCGGACCGAGGGCACGATCGCGGCGAACGTGATGGCGATCCTGCTCGGCGCCCGGATCCTGCGGGTGCACGACGTGCCGAGCACGGTGGCGGCCGTCCGCATGACCGAAGCCCTGCTGGGCTGGCGCGACCCCATCGCACCAAAGCACAACCTGGTTTGAGAGGAGCACCATGACGGAGCATAAGCCGCCTGGTGTGAACTTCGAGTCGTGGATCGACAGGCAGATCCGCGAAGCCGAGGAGCGTGGCGAGTTCGACGACCTGCCGGGCGCCGGCAAGCCGATCCCCGGCCTGGACAAGCCGCACGACGACATGTGGTGGGTGAAGCAGAAGCTCCGTGAGGAGGGCCTGTCGTTCCCGCTGCCGCCGACGCTCGCGCTGCGCAAGGACGCCGAGGAGGCGCTGGCCGCCGCCCTGGGCGCCCGGACGGAGGCGGAGGCCCGGGAGATCGTGTCGGAGATCAACGAGCGGATCCGCAAGGCGATCAGGACGGGCCTGCAGGGGCCGCCGCTCAACCTGATGCCCTATGACGTGGAGCAGATCGTGTCCGACTGGAGACAGCGGCACGCCCGCTAGCGCCGGGTGTGCGCCGCCCTGCCGGAGGCCCGGCGTTCTTGTGCCTCGGGCGGCTCAGGGGCTCTGGTGGCTCGGGCGGTGAGGCCGAAGAGGAGGCCGCCGAGGGTGAAACAGGCGTCGGTGGCCCGTCCGGACCAGATGATGTCGGGCCCGGGATGGGCCGTGCCGGTGACCTGCTCGATGGTCAGGCCGGTGAGGCCGCCCGGCCCCAGGCCGGTGGTTCGGAGGACGTCGTCCAGGATGCCTGCCAGGCCGCGCAGGGTGAGGACGGCGCAGCCCGTCCACAGGGCCGCGACCAGCAGCCAGTGGGGGATCACGCGGCCCCACGACTGCACGGCGGCCAGCGGGATCACCGCGCCGACGACGAACATCGCGGTGACCACCACCCCGAAGACGTCGAAGGAGACCTCGGGCAGCGGGCTGGGATGGCCGAAGCGTCCGCCCAGGTACCAGTAGACGTGAAAGGCGATGAAAAAGAGGACCCAGGCCCAGGTCGCGTATCCCGTGCGGGTTCCAGCGCGCATGCTCCCAGGCTTCCAGCCAGCCGACGGGCAGCGCCTCCCCCACGAGGGGGAACCGGAGCACTCGCCGCACGGGCGTGTGATGGCTCCGGCCGTGTCCAGGCCGGACGGCGCGGCCCTGACCAGGCTCGTCAGGTCGCCAGATGCCGCGCCGATCGTCGCGGGAGGGCAACACCGTTGTCGTCGTCGAACACGACTTTGCGTGTGGCCACCAGGCCGGATTCGTAGGCGAGGACCACGAGTTGGGCACGGTCACGGGCCCGGAGCTTGGTCATGGCCCGGTTGATATGGGTTTTTGCGGTCAGTGAGCTGATCGCCATGCGGTCGGCGATCTGGTCGTTGGACAGGCCCTGCGCGACCAGGGCGACGGCCTCACGTTCGCGGTTGGTCAGCTCTTTCAGCCCCGCGCCGACGCCGGTGTGGAGCGGCTGGGCGACGTACCGGTTGATCAGCTTGCGGGTGATCGACGGTGCGAGCAGGGCGTCACCGCGCGCGGCCACGCGGACGGCGTGGAGGAAGTCTTCCGGCACGATGTCCTTGACGAGGAATCCGGCTGCGCCGGCGCGCAGCGCGTTGAGGACGTACTCGTCCATGCCGTAGTTGGTCAGGATGACGACGTGCACCCCGGCCAGGGCCGGGTCCGCGGCGATGCGCCGAGTCGCCTCGATGCCGTCGACGACCGGCATCTGGATGTCGATGAGCGCAACGTCGGGCAGGTGCTCCCTGACCAGAGCCAGGCCCTCCTCCCCGTCGGCGGCCTCGGCCACCACCTCGATGTCGTCTTCGAGGTCGAGGAGTGCGCGGAATCCGCTGCGGATGAGCGGCTGGTCGTCGACCAGCAGGACACGGATCATGACGTTCGGTCCACGGGAAGTTCAGCCTGGACGCTGAAGCCGCCCTCGCCGCGCGGCGCCGCCCGCAGGTGACCGCCGAGGGCGGTGACTCGTTCGCGCATCCCGAGCAGCCCGACGCCGGGCACCGGGGCGGTGTCCGGTGTGGCCTCGCCGTCGTCATCGATGCGTATCGCGAGGGCGTCGGGACGGTAGTCGATCCGGACCGACGCCGTCGCGGCGGCGGCGTGCCGAGCGATGTTGGTGAGGGACTCCTGAACGATCCGGTAGACGGTCCGATCCACCGCGGCCGGCACGTCAGGTCGTTGTCCCTCGATCGTCAGCGTCGCGTCCAGGCCGGTCGTCCGAGCCCGCTCCACCAGTTCCGCAACGTGGTCGAGCCCACGCGGCGGGGTCGTGTCGTCGTCGCGCAGCGCCTCCAGGGTCGCGCGCAGCTCCCTGGTCGCCTCACGTCCGGCCTCCTGGATCGCCAGCAGGGCCTCCGGCACCTGTTCACCCCGCTTGCGGGCCACGTGGACGGCGACCTCTGCCTGCACCTTGATGATCGAGATCTGGTGGGTGAGCGAATCATGCAGCTCCCGTGCGATGCGCAGCCGCTCCTCGTCGGCGCGGCGCAGCGCGGTCTCCTCCCGGGTGCGCTCGGCTTCGTCGGCCCGCCGCTCTGCCTGCCGCAGCGCTTCACCCGCGGCGCCGGCCGCGATCAGCCAGGCCAGCTCGAGGGCGCCTCGGGCCTGCGCGAACGCCTCGCCCGTGTCATGCAGGCCGGAGGCCAGGGCCGCGAGAGGGAGAAGGGCGAGCATGGTCACGCTCGCTGCCACCGTGATGGTGCGGTGCCCCGCCCGCACGGCCGCGTACACCGCGAACAGGTACGCGACGGCAGGCACGTCGAAACCGGCCGCCTGGTATCCCACCGCGCACAGCCCGGTGACGGCCAGGACGGGAACCGGAGCCCGGCGGCGCGCGGCCAGCCCCAGGCCGCCGGCCGCCAGCAGCGCATAGCCGAGCAGGTCGAGGTAGGTGTCGGAGTGCTGCCCGGACAGCCCGGTGACCAGCAGCGCCGCCGCCACGCCGACGGCGATCGCCCAGTCTCTGACACCTGCCCGGACACCGAACCGTCCTGTGCTCATGCGCGCACCCTAGCGGGATGTTCGCGCGGGCAACTCCTGCGCCCGGATGATCGGCCGCCTACCGCAGACGCAGTACTTTTCACGGCTTCTGCGGCATCCGCAGCAACCGGGTGCACCATCGGCGGCAGCGCGAATTGCCCACGTCGGCACGACGACCGGCGGTGGGTCCAGCGGACATGATCAGGCGACGTCCAGTCGTTGGCCGAGAAGGAGCACCTCATGTCCGTCCGTCACCTGCCTGCCGCCGTCGCGGCCGCCCTGCTCGGAGGTTTCGGGCTTGCCACCCCGGCGGCCGCGGACGTCCTGGTCCAGTCGGCCGGCGTCAGTGCCTACACCTTGACCGCCGGGCGTCTCTGGTCCTTGGTGGCCGCGCTGCTGGGGCTGGTCGGCGTGGTCATCGGCGGGCTGGCTCTGGCCCGCTCCGCCGGTCGTATCGGCACCGGCAACGGGAGAAACGGGGCCGTCGTGGCCCTGGGCGCGGGGTTGGCCGGCGCGGTCATCGGCGGGCTGGTTGTGGCCGCCGCCGAGGGTGGTCCCGGCACCGGCTACGGAATAGTCGGGGGCTATGTGGCCCTGGTGGTGGGGCTGATCGCGATGGTCCTCGGCGGGCTGGCTCTGGCCCGCTCCCGCCGCACCGGCTGACCGGCGTACCTTTCCCGTACGCCTCAGCCTGCTCATCGGGCGCCGTAGCTCTCCGGCTCGCCCCGCCCGCCGGGTGGGGCGAGCCGTATTGCATCGATCAGTCCAAAACGTGTTACGGTGTCTGGCGTGGCACGACCGAGGATGTTCGACGAGGACCGAGCGGTCGAGGCGGCCATGCGCGCGTTCTGGGACGCGGGCTACGAGGCCACCTCGACCCAGGACCTGTGCGAGGCGACCGGCCTGGGCCGGAGCAGCATCTACAACACCTTCAAGAGCAAGCACGACCTGTTCGAGAAGGCGCTGCGCCGCTACATGTCCGACCGCACCGCGCCCATCATCGCCCTGCTGGAGGGCCCCCTTCCGGTGCGGGAGAAGATCCGGGCCCTGCTGTGGCGGGTCATCGACACCGAGGCCGGAGACCCGATCGGCTGTCTGGTGGTCAACGCGACCGTCGAGCTCGGCCCCCGCGACCCTGAGATCGCCGACCAGCTCGCCCGCAACCTAGGCCAGCGCAAGGACGCGCTCATCGCGGCCCTGACGTCGGCCAGGCGCGACGGTGAGATCGGCGCGGACCGCGACCCCGAGGCCCTGGCGGAGTTCGTCATCGCCGTCATCGGCGGCATGCAGGTGGCGGCGCGCGGCGGCGCCACCCCTGCCACCCTCGAACAGATCGCCACCACCGCCCTCGCCGCTCTCTAGGCTCGCTTCCTCGCCCGCATGTCCCCGCTTTCGTCGCCCAAATTTTGTACTGATCGATCTAAAACTGAGGAGACCTGTCGATGCCGTTGGCCGTCTACATCCTGGGGCTGGCGATCTTCGCCCAGGGGACCTCCGAACTGATGCTGGCGGGGCTGCTCCCCGAACTGGCCGCCGACCTGGACGTCTCCATCCCCGACGCGGGCCTGTTGATCTCCGCGTTCGCGATCGGCATGCTGGTGGGCGCCCCCGTGCTCGCCGTCGTCACGTCCCGCTGGCCACGGCGGACGACGTTGCTGGTGTTCCTCGCCATCTTCGTCCTGTCACACGTGGCCGCGGCGCTCACGCCCGGCTACGGCCTGCTGTTCGCCACCAGGGTCGTCGGCGCGTTCGTGTACGCCGGATTCTGGGCGGTCGCCACGGTCACCGCGCTCGGCCTGGCCCGCCCTGACGCGCGGGGCAGGGCGATGAGCGTCGTCGCCGGCGGGCTCACCGTGGCCACCATCATCGGCCTCCCCGCGGGCACGCTCATCGGGCAGCACCTCGGCTGGCGGGCGGCCTTCTGGGTGGTGGCGGGGATGTCGGCGCTCGCGATGGCGGGCGTGTTCGCGACCATCCCCGGTCGGCAGGCGGACACCGGGGAAGCCCCCCGTCTGCGCGACGAGCTGCGCGCCATGGCCAACCCCCGGCTCTGGCTCGCGTACGGCACGACCGCGGCGTCCATCGGGGCGGTGCTGGTCACGTTCAGCTACCTCACCCCGCTGCTCACCGACGTCACCGGCCTCGCGGCCGGCTGGGTGCCCGCGGTGCTGGCCCTGTACGGCGTGGGCTCGCTCATCGGCATCACCATCGGCGGGCGCACCGCCGACGCCCGCCCGTTCGGCACCCTCTACGCCGGCGTCGCGGGTGTCGTGCTCGTCTCGGTCGCGCTGGCCCTGCTGGCGGGCGTCCCCGTGCTGGCCCTCCCGCTGGTGTTCCTGATGGGCCTGTTCGGCTTCGCCGTCAACCCCGCGCTGAACACCCGCGTGTTCGCCCTCGCCGGCGCCGCGCCCACGCTCGCCGCCGGGACCAACGTGTCGGCCTTCAACGTCGGCATCACGGTGGCCCCGTGGCTCGGCGGGCTGGCGATCGGGGCGGGCTTCGGCTATCCGTCCGTGGCGTGGATCGGTGCGGGGCTCGGCGTGGTCGCGCTCGGCACCGTGGCGCTGGCGGCCGCCCTGAACCGTCCCGCCGTCGCGGGCGGCGCCGACGAGCGGTTGGAGAGCGTGGGGTCCGGCACCATCACAGGCTCAGGGTGACGGTTCCGTCGATGCGGGCCGAGGCGCTGCGGAAGCGCAGCACGTACGGCTCGCCGCCGGGAACGGGGCTCGGGCTGTTGGACTAGCCGAGGTCAGGCGTGTCGCGTAGTTCAAGAGTGGTGCCTGGCGACTCCAGCTCCAGCACGATGACTTCGTTGTCGCCGGTTCTGAGGACCGGGCCGGGTAGGTAGAGCGTGCGCTGAGGCCCGATGGACCAGTAGCGGCCGAGGCAGAACCCGTTCACCCAGACGATCCCGTGGCCCCAGCCTGGTAGGGCCAGGAACGCCTCGGCGGGCTCGGCCACGGTCAGCACGGCCCGGTGGAACCCCGGCCCCTCGGCTTCCGCCGGGCCGAACTTCAGAGCACCCAGGTCATCCAGCGGCACCGGCCGGGCGGTCACCTGGTGCAGGTACTGCCGCTCGTGTCGGATCCCGTCGAGTATGCCCTTGCTCTCCCCCAACGCCGGCCCGTAGTTGACCCGTCCCAGCGAGGAGACGACCAGCTCGACCGTGGCCGGCCCGGCCACCTGGATCGGGTCGTGCCCGTCCTCCAACGTGCCCGCCGGCGTGCCGTCCACATACAGCAGTGCCCGGTCCCGTAGCCCCGCCACGACCAGCGGGTAGGGGCCGCGCGGGCCCGGGACCTCGACCCGGTAGTGCGCCAGCCCCTGGCCGATCCCCAGCTGCTCGAACGTCGGCGGCATCGGGGCGGTCACCTCAGGCCCGGCCAGCACATCGATCGCGTCGCGAAGTGAGACGCTGCCGGATACCGGGATGATGGCGGGTGCGAGGAAGGTCGGCGGGGATGGCGGCTCCGGTGCGTCCTGGTAGCGGGTGAGCACTTCCCTGAACCGCCAGTACTTCTCTGTGGCCCGGCCGTCCTCGCTGATCGGCGCGTCGTAGTCGTAGGAGGTGACGGTCGGCTGGTAGCGGCCGGTCTCAGGGTCGCGGTTGGCGCCCGCCCACAGGCCGAAGCTGGTGCCGCCGTGTGCCATGTAGAGGTTGACCGACGCGTCCGCTTCGAGCAACCGCTCCAGCGTGTCGGCGGCGTCGGCGGGGTCCCGGGGGCTGTGCGGCCCACCCCAGTGGTCGAACCAGCCGATCCACAGCTCCATGCAGGCCTGCGGGCCGGTCGGGCGGTGCTTGCGCAGTGTCGCCAGGGCGGTCTCCGGATCGCTGCCGAACGTGCCGGTGGCCAGCAGCTCGGGCAGCGTGCCACCGGTCAGCATGTGGTCCTCGGGCCCGTCGGCGGTGAACAGTGGCACGTCGATGCCCGATTCGTGCAGCAGATCGGTCAGATGCACGAGGTAGGCCTGGTCAGTCCCGTACGATCCGTACTCGTTCTCCACCTGGACCATCAGCACATTGCCGCCCTGAGTGGTCTGCTGCTCGGCGATGCGGGGAATCAGCACCTCGAACCAGCTGTCGACGTGCTCCAGGAACTCCGGGTCGCTGGTGCGTAGCCGACCGGTCAGCCACCACGGCAGCCCGCCGTTGTCCCATTCCGCGCAGATGTACGGGCCTGGCCGGACGATCGCATACAGGTCCTGCCGGGCCGCCTCTTCGAGGAACGCGGTGAGCTCGTCGAGCCGTTCGTACCGGCCCGGGCTCGGCTCGTGCAGATTCCACGGCACATAGGTTTCCACCGTGTTCAAGCCCATCGCCCGGATCATCGCCAGCCGCTGCGACCACTGCGCGGGATGCACCCGGAAGTAGTGCATCGCCCCGGACAGTAGGCGGAAGGGGGCGCCGCCGAGGCGGAATCCGCTCTCATCGAGCGAAAGGTTCTTCATTGGTGGTTTTTCCTCCCAAATGACGTACGGCTAGCCTGCTGCTATTTACGGAAGGGGAGCCATGGACTCTTCACGGCATCCGGTTGGACCTATCGACTGGGTGCAGGGTCAGGAGCACTGGGACCACTGGTGGCGCTACCTCACCCCCGCCCCCATCCACCGCCGGCTCGGCCTCGCCTGCCTGGCGGTGGGGATGCAGAACGGGCGGCTGCCCACCGTCGGCCCCCGCACGCTCAACCACTATGTCGCAGTGATCGTGCTGTCCGGTGCGGGCTGGTTCTCCTCCGGGGGACGGCCCCCGGTGGACGTCGTCGCCCCGTGCCTGCTCTGGCTGTCGCCCGGCGTGGAACACCATTACGGCCCCTACGAGCCGGGCTGGTCGGAGTGCTTCGCCGACTTCACCGGCCCCTCTGTGGCCGCCTATGTCGAGATGGGCTTCCTCAACCCGGACGAGCCGGTTGTGCCGCTCACCTCGGCCGAACCGGCCCGGGTGGTCATCCGCAAGATGACCGCGGCGCTCAGCCAGCCGGGGCCGCACCCGGAGGTGGCGGCCGCGGCCGGCGTGCACGAACTGCTGGTCGTGCTGCAGCGCAGCCAAGTAGCGAGCCGGGACAGCGGCTCGGTCCTGGAGGCGCTGTCCCGCGACGCGTGCGAGCCGTGGACCGTGCTCGAGCACGCGAAGCGGCTTGGGATGAGCCTTACCGAGCTGCGCGAGTCGGTCAGGCGCAGGGCGGGTTGCAGCCCCAAGGATTACCTGCTGACGATCCGGCTGAACCTCGCCAAGGAACTGCTGGCAACGACCGACCTGCCGGTGGCCGCGGTGGCCCGGCGCGTCGGCTACGACGATCCGGCCTACTTCACCCGGCTGTTCACCCGCCGGGTCGGCGCCTCGCCGAGCACGTTCCGGGAGCATCAGTCACGGACTCCCTGACGGTTACTTGATGCTGCCGGCCGCCAGGTCGGCCTTCCAGAACCGCTGCAACGACAGGAACGCCAGGACGACCGGGATGAGGGACAACAACGCTCCGGTGACGACCGCGTCGCGCAGGAACCCGGTCCTGATGCCGTGCCACCTCACCAGTCCCAGCGTGATGGGCCACAGCTCCTGGTCGTTCAGCAGCATCATCGGCAGGAAGAAGTTGTTCCAGATCGCGACGAACTGGAACAGGAACAGGGTGACCATCGCGGGCGCCATCAGTCGCAGCCCGACGGTGAAGAACAGCCGGATCTCGCCCGCCCCGTCCACCCGGCCGGCGTCCAGCAACTCGTCCGGCACGGCGACCTGGGCGAACGCGCGCGCCAGGTACACACCGAACGGGCTGACCATGCTCGGCAGCAGCATTCCCCAGGCCGTGTTGATCAGGCCGATCTTGCTCTCCAGCAGGTAGATCGGGATCGTCAGCAGCGGGAGCGGCAGCAGCACCGCAGCCATGATCACCCCGAACAGCACATTCCGGCCCCGGAACGGGAACTTGGCCAGTGCGTACCCGGCCATGGCGGCCAGCAGCATCGCCCCGAATGCACCGCCGCCCGCGTACAGCAGGGTGTTGAGCATCCAGCGCGGGAACAGCCCGTTGTCCTGGGACATCACCCGGCTGAGGTTGTCGCCCAGATTCAGCCCGCTGAACCAGAGCGGGTTGGTGCTGAACAGGTCGGCGCTGGACTTGCTGGCCGACACCACGAGCCACCAGATCGGCAGCAACATGTAGGCGGCCACCACGAACAGGAACGAGGTGACAAGAATCCGGGCGCGGGTCACGGGCGTGCTCCTCGGGCGGTGAGCCACGCGGAAAGGCGTAGGAACAGCAGGGACAGGCCGCCGGCGACCAGCGCGAGGACGATCGAGATCGCCGAGCCGAGCCCGTAGTCGTTGTGATCGAGCGCGACCTGCAGCGACCACATCAGCGGGGTGAAGTCCTTGGACACCGCCGGGGTGACATCGCTGAGGATCATCGGCTCGTTGAACAGCTGAAGCGTCCCGATGATCGAGAACACGCCGGTGAGGACGAGCGATGGCCGGACCATCGGGATCTTGATGGACCAGGCGATCTTCCAAGGGGACGCGCCGTCGAGCGCGGCCGCCTCGTAGAGTTCCGACGGGATCGCCTTGAGCGCCGAGTAGATGACGAGCATGTTGAAGCCGGTCCACGTCCAGGTGACGATGTTCCCCATGGACCAGAGCACGGTTCCGTCGCCGAGCAGGTCGACGCCGAGGACCTCGGGGTTGTAGAGGAACGCCCAGACGATCGCGGCGATCACGCCGGGCACCGCGTACGGCAGGAAGTAGACCACCCGGAAGAACCGCGTGAACCGGGCGGCCTTCCCATCCAGCAGCAGTGCCAGGACGAGCGCGAGCCCGAGCATGATCGGGACCTGGACCAGGCCGAACAGCAGGAGCCTGCCGACCCCTGCCAGGAACGTTCCGTCCTGGAAGACCTTGGTGTAGTTGCCGAGGCCGGCGAAGATCCGTTCGGGTGAGCCGAACCCGAGCCCGGACCGTTTGACCGCGTGCAGGCTCTCGTTGATCGCATAGCCGACCGGGGCGAGAAAGAAGACGATAAAGAGCAGACAGAACGGGATGAGCAGGGGCGCTGCTGCCCGGCCCGGGGAGTTCCATCGGGACCGGGTGCGGGGCCGCGCCCTGCTGGTTCGCGCGTTCTGGGCAAGGGGGGTGACTGCCATCAGGCTGCCTTCCTCTATTCGGTGACGCTGAGGCCCTTGTCCTTGATGGAGGTCACGGCCTTGGCCTGGACCGCCTTCAACGCGTCCAGCAGGGTGCCACCCTTGGTGACGACCTTGCCGACCTCGGTGTTGAAGGCGTCGTTGACCGCAGGGGTGGTCGGACCCCAGGCGAAGGTCGGAGCGACAGTCGTGGCCGCCTTGGCGAAGACCTGGAAGATCGGCTGGTCGCCATAGAACGGGCGCCCCTTGGCGATCGACGGCAGCGAGGCGCCGTCGGTGGTCGTCGGGAACAGGCCGCCGTTGACGACGAGATCGTCGAAGGCGCCCCGGTCGGTCGACATCCAGGTCGCGAACTCGACCGCTTCCTTCGGGTTCTTGCAGCCCTTCAACACCGCGTTGGGTGAGCCGCCGACGTTGCCGGTGACGGTCTGGCCGGCCACCCAGTCAGGCATCGGCGCCACCGCCCACTTGCCCTTGCTCTTGGGCACCGACTCCTCGAGCACCTTGGTCATCCAGACCGCGCTGACCAGGGAGGCGACCTCGCCGTCGTTGAACGCCTTGAACCACGCGTCGGACCAGGCCGGCTTCACCTCGACCAGCTTCTTGTCCAGCAGGCCCTGCCAGTAGTTCGCCACCTTGGTGGTCGCCTCGTCGGTGATCGACACCTTCCAGGAGTCGCCACTGGTGGAGAACCAGGACGCGCCGGCCTGCCAGGCCAGACCGCTGAAGCCGTACATGTCGTCAGGGTTGAAGGAGGCGAGGAAGGCCTTCGGGTCGGCCTCGTGCAGCTTCTGAGCGGCTGCCGCGAACTCCTCCCAGGTGGTCGGTACGGCGATCTTGTGCTTGTCGAAGACGTCCTTGCGGTAGATCAGCCCCATCGGTCCCGCGTCCACCGGGACGCCGACCTGGCGGCCGCCGAAGGTCACGGAGTTGAGCGCCCATGGCTGGAACTTCGCGGCCGACTCCTTGGCGTACGGAGTGATGTCCTCGAGCGCGCCCTCGACCAGGAAGCTGGCGAGCGTCTCCACGCCGACCTGGGCCAGGCAGGGGGCGTTGCCCGCCTTCACCGCGCTCAGCATCTTCTGGTAGCCGCCCTTGCCTCCAGACTCCACCTGCGTGAACTTGACCTGGATGTTCGGGTGGCCGGCATTCCAGGCCGCCGCGGCCTTGTCGTAGCCGGGTGCCCACCCCCACCACTCGACGGTCACCGGGCCCTTCGCCGCGGGCTGCTGGGCCGGTTCCTGCCTCTCACCGTCACCGCAGCCGGCCAGCCCCCCGGCCAGGAGCACCCCGGTAAGGCCAAGAGCGAGCGACGCCTTGCGCATGATCGATCATCCTTTCCCATCCCTCCAAGAGCTCCGCAACCGTCCCGCGCCACGGGTCGAGACGCCATGGACTATCGCTCGGGGGCTGTTGCATTTTGCTCGACGGACGGCCACGGCCCCGAGCAGGCCCTCGGGGAGGATGGGAACGGCCGGCAGCGGCACGGGTCAGCCGGCGGCGAGCTGGTGGGGGACGCTACCGGCGGATCTGAGCGGCTGGTCGAACGGCGTCACGACGTGGTCGCGCAGTGATCATGGCGGTGGACGAGTTCGTCCCAGAGGTCGCGAGCCTGCCGGTACGTGCCGCGTCCCGCCTCCTCGTAACCGAGCTCGCCGTGGCGGAGGACGAGATACTGGCCGCCCTGGCAGACCCACTCGTACTCGCCGCAGCAACTGGTCTCGGTGACGCGGAGACGTTCGCCGAGCCGCTCGAACGGCTCCCATCTCACGGTGGGCCTCCTTCCCGAGGGGGTGGCCCGTCCAGGTCGATGCGCGGTGGGTGCGGGAACACGTCCGCCGCCTGCTCGTACCGCTTGCCACGCCACTTCACTATGACGTCGACGGCGTCGGAGCTGGTTTCGATCAAAGACGGCGACTTGAGCAGCCAGTCACCGGTGCGCCTGTGCGGCAGCCGCCTCGGAGTCGCGTCGCAGCGAGGACAGCCCCCACAGTTCGGCGATGCGTCCGTCGCGCACGCGGAAGATCTCCAACATGGTCGGTGGCTGCCGGCCGGGAACGCCGTGGACGCTCGTGCGGACGGCGGCGGTGTCGCCTTCGACGACCATGTCCTCGACGACGACCCGGGCAGCAGGGAACGCCTCGTGGAACCGTTGCCACGACTGGGTGACGCTCTCCGGCCCGGTAGTGCCCAGGGGGTGGCTGTAGAAGTCCGCTGTGAAGATCTCCGCCGCAGCGGCGTGGTCGTGGGCGTTGAACGCCGTGTACATGCGCTGGGCGGCAGCTCGCACGTCGTCTGTCATCGGCTCTCCTGTTCGGTCATGTTCGCGCGGACGCGCCGAAGGACGTCCAGCACGATCTCCTGCTGTTGAGCGGTGACGCCGTCGAGCAGCCGCTCCTGGTACGCCTGGTGCAATCGCTCCAGATCGGCCGCCACCCGCTCGCCGGCGGAGGTCAGTGCGGCCAGCGTGTAACGGTTGTCGGCCGGGTCGAGGCGGCGTCCGGCCAGCCCCTCGGCCTCGAACTCCTTGACCAGCCTGGTCACGCTCGCACCGTCGATGCCCAGCGTCTGGCGCAGGTCGCTGTGGCTGGTCTCGCCGTCACGCCGCAGCCGGACGAGCAGCTGCACGCGGTGCGGGCTCATGCCCACGTGCCGGGCGAACGCCTGCCGCAGCTCGGCGCAGGCGCCTGCGACCTCACGGAAGAACGTGTCCTCAGACGTCTCTTCATGCACCATCTCTTTATAGCTTCAACTCTTGAAGATATCAAGAGATGGCTCGGCTGGCCTCGGGGTTCGAGAACCGAGATCATCGACGGATGTCGCGGAACTCTTTGGATCGCGCGCGCGAGATGTGGGCGAGCTTGGCTCGGGTCCCTGTCACGGTTCCCTCGCGTGGCGGCGTGAAGGTGGTGGCCTCGCCCGAGTCGTGGCTGTGCCCAGCGCAATGGACAGGCGTCGTCGTGCTGGACGGGGCCGTCCTCGCCACAGTTCCCAGCGCCGAGCTGGTTGAGCCCCTGCAGGCTGCGCTGCTCGAACACCTCGGGGAATCCGATATCGATCTCGCTCGGCTGCGGACGACACTGCCCGTCCTCGACGTCCTGGGCCCGGCGGCACTGGCATACCTCGATGCCGAGGACTTCGCTGCTGCTCATGCGGGCGCCGAGGTCGAGAGCCTGCCTGCGGCCCATCCCGACGTGTGCGCGCTCGTTACTTCGGTGGGAGACCAGGATGCGGACGAGAGTGGGCTGGAAGAGATCGCCTCGGCGGCCTTCGTCATCCGGAAGGATCAGGATGTCATCGCCGCTGCTGGATATCGGCCGTGGTTGGACACGGCGGCGCATCTGTCCGTCCTGACCGCCCCTGAGTATCGCGGTCGTGGCCTGGCGCGGGTGGTGGCTTCGGCAGCAGTTGCGGAGGCGTTGGCGAACGAGCTGCTGCCTCAGTGGCGGGCTCGTCCGGATTCGTCGCGTCGGGTCGCCCGAGCACTCGGATTCCGCGAGGTCGGTTCGCAGGTCAGCCTCCAGCTGGGGGCCTTCGCCTGACTTGCCGGCTTCGCCTTTCTGAAGTGCGGCCAGAACGGGACGGCGTCTGGACGGTGCTCATCGCACGGCAGGCATGCTCTGCGGGGCGTCACGGACGGTAGGCGTCGCGGCGGTGTTTGATCGTCTGGATCGTAACGGTGTGCTTGTCCTCATCGATGCGATAGACCAAGCGATATGTCCCACGCCGGGCGACATGTAGTTCCTCGTAGGGCTCCTGGAGTGGTTTGCCGACACGCCACGGCTCCCGGGCGATCGCACCGGTGATGAGTTCCCAGGCTGCGGCGGCCACGCTCTCAGGGAGGTCTGTGGCAAGGGCATGGCGAGCCGGCGGGGCGAGGAGGACGGTGTACCGGTCGCTCACGCGCTGGCCCTGCCGAGACGGGCGGCCATGGTGGCGGCCATCTCCTCCTCGGTGGTTGTATCGCCTCTTGCCTCGGCTGCGGCGGCCTCGACCAAGTCGGAACGCATCTCCGGATCGGCGAGGATCTCCAGGGTCTCCTGCAGTGACTCCCACTCAGCCACGGACACTATGACGGCATGCGGTCGTCCGTTGCGAGTGAGCGTGAAGTGATCGTGCTCACGGGCGGCCCTGTCGGCCAACTCGGTCAGCCTGTCCTTCGCCTCGCTGATCGGAATGGTTTCCATGGACCAATGCTAGTTCTGTTGGCCTGGATAACGGCTGAAATTTTGGCCAAATCAGTCGGTCGTGTAGTGGTGTCGAGGTTCACTTGTCGTGGTGTGGCCGGGGTGAGGCGGCGACCACCATGCCGTACAGGATGTGGTCGGCCAGCAGCGCCAGCCGTTCCGGCGTGGTGTGCTCTCTGCGGGGCAGGCCGAGCGTGGGCGCGATGGAGGTTTCGAAGAGGGCCCAGAGCGCCAGGCCGTAGGCCGGTCCTGTCCAGGCGTGGCGGCGTACCGCGTGGGGCATCAGGCCGAACACCGCGCCTCCGAGCGCGCCGTAGCTCCAGTGCACCGCCTCGACCAGGGCCGGTCGCCGCGTCACCGGGAGCCGGCGGAGCATGCGAGGCGCGGTGCGTTCGAGGACGGCCTCCGGCGGCACCTTCGCGACCATTCCCAGCGAGGTCGTGAACTGCCGCAGCCCGGACATGGCCATGGCGCCGACGGCGCCGCGGGCTGCGGCTCGCCGGATGGACCTGCGTGGTCTGCGGCGTTCGGTGGGCTCGACGGGCATGACGGGCGCGGTGGGTTCGGCGCGGGTCGGCAGGGTCTGTGTCATGGTTTGCAACCTTCTTCGACGCGGTATGTCAGTTACGTAGAGGTAATGGTCAGATACCTAGCGTGACAGCGCCTCAACCTCTGCAAATGGCCAAGAAGGGGGCTTAGGCCATGAAAGCTGCCAGTAAACAAGTCGCTCTGGACGAGGTCCACATCCTGTGGACGTCCGAAGGTATGAGCTGTGACGGCGACACCGTCTCGGTCACGGCGGCCACGCTGCCCAGCCTGGAGGACGTCCTGCTCGGGTACGTGCCCGGCCTGCCGAAGGTGCACCTGCACAACAAGGTGCTGGCCAAGGAGGTGGGCGACGAGTTCATGGCGGCCTTCCACCAGGCCGACAGAGACGAGTTGGGCCCGTTCATCTTCGTGGTGGAGGGCTCGATCCCGAACGAGCGGATCAACGGCGACGGCTACTGGACGTCCATGGGCAACGACCCGGCGACCGGCGAGCCCATCACGGTCAACCAGTGGATCGACCGGCTCGCGCCCAAGGCGTGGGCCGTCGTCGCGATCGGCACCTGCGCCGCCTACGGCGGTATCCACGCCATGGCGGGCAACCCCACCGGCTGCATGGGGCTCACCGACTACCTCGGTCGCGACTTCCGCTCGGCCGGGGGCATGCCCATCGTCAACGTGCCGGGCTGTCCCGTCCAGCCGGACAACTTCATGGAGACCCTGACCTGGCTGCTGTACCAGGCGGCCGGCTCGGCGCCGATGATCCCGCTGGACGACATGTTCCGTCCGACGTGGTTGTTCGGCAAGACCGTGCACGAGGGCTGCGACCGGGCCGGCTACTACGAGCAGGGCGACTTCGCCCAGGACTACAACTCCCCCAAGTGCCTGGTGCGCGTCGGCTGCTGGGGCCCCGTGGTCAACTGCAACGTCACCAAGCGCGGCTGGATGGACGGCGTCGGCGGCTGCCCCAACGTGGGCGGCATCTGCATCGGCTGCACCATGCCCGGCTTCCCGGACAAGTTCATGCCGTTCATGGACCAGCCGCCGGGCAGTGCGCTGTCGGCCACGCTCGCCGGCGGTTACGGCACTCTGATCCGCGGGCTGCGCTCCATCACCAACCGCGCGGCGAACAAGGAGCCGAAGTGGCGCCACAACCGCCGCAAGCTCACGAGCGGGTACGACCCGCGCTGGGGCAATCGCTAAGAGGGGGAACGTCGAGGTGACAACCCGAACCGCGGGCGCCGAGCAGCAGGTGGGGGAGCCCCGCGCGCTGGTCGAGATGTCCTGGGACCCGATCACCCGGATCATCGGCAACCTGGGCATCTACACGAAGATCGATTTCAAGAACCGCGAGGTCGTCGAGTGCAAGAGCACCTCGTCGCTGTTCCGCGGCTACAGCGTGTTCATGAAGGGCAAGGACCCGCGCGACGCGCACTTCATCACCAGCCGGATCTGCGGCATCTGCGGTGACAACCACGCGGCCTGCTCGGTCTACGCGCAGAACATGGCGTACGGCGTCAAACCGCCGCCGCTGGCCGACTGGATCGTGAACCTCGGCGAGGCCGCCGAGTACATGTTCGACCACACGCTCTTCCAGGACAACCTGGTCTTCGTCGACTACTGCGAGCAGATGGTCAAGGAGACCAACCCGACGCTGCTGCGTCGGGCGGAGACCGCCGAGGCGCCGAGAGGCCGCATCCACGGCTACCGGACGATCGCCGACATCATGCGGGCCTTCAACCCGTTCACGGGTGACATGTACCGCGAGGCGCTCCAGGTGAGCCGGATCACCCGCGAGATGTGCTGCCTGATGGAGGGGCGGCACGTGCACCCGTCCACGCTCTATCCGGGCGGCGTGGGCACGGTGGCGACGCCGCAGGTGTTCACCGACTACCTGGCCAGGCTGCTGAAGGTGCTCGACTTCGTGAAGAAGGCCGTCCCGATGAACGACGACCTCTTCGACTTCTTCTACGAGGCGCTGCCCGGTTACGAGGAGGTCGGCCGCCGGCGGGTGATGCTGGGCTGCTGGGGCTCGTTCCAGGACCCGAACGTGGTCGACTACGACTACCGGCACATGAACGAGTGGGGACGCCAGATGTTCGTCACGCCCGGCGTCGTCGTCGACGGCGAGCTGGTGACGACGAACCTGGTCGACATCAATCTCGGCATCCGGATCATGCTGGGCAGCTCGTACTACGACGACTGGACGAACGAAGAGACGTTCGTCACCCACGACCCGCTCGGCAACCCGGTCGACAAGCGGCATCCGTGGAACCAGACGACGCTGCCCAAGCCGCAGAAGCGCGACCTCGACGGCGGCAACTACAGCTGGGTCATGAGCCCCCGCTGGCACGACGCGCGCACCGGCGACCACCTGGCGCTCGACACCGGAGGCGGCCCGCTGGCCAGGCTCTGGGCGACCGCGCTCGCCGGGCTCGTCGACACCGGCATGGTGCGGGCCACCGGCAACGGCGTGCAGATCAACCTGCCGAAGAGCGCGGCGTACCCGGAGATGAGCTTCGAGTGGAAGATCCCGCGCTGGTCGAACACGATCGAGCGCAACCGCGCCCGCATCTACTTCGTCGCCTACGCGGCGGCGATGGCCTTCTCCTTCCTGGACCAGGCGATGGCCGAGGTCAGGGCCGGGCGGACGAAGGTGTTCACCGACTTCGAGGTGCCGGACGACGCGATCGGCTGCGGCTTCCACGAGGCGGTGCGCGGGGTGCTCTCGCACCACATGGTGATCCGCGACGGCAAGATCGCCAACTACCACCCGTACCCGCCCACGCCGTGGAACGCCAGCCCGCGCGACATGTACGGCACGCCGGGCCCGTACGAGGACGCCGTCCAGGGCATGCCCATCTTCGAGGAGAACGGGGCCGACTCGTTCAAGGGGATCGACATCATGCGGACGGTCCGCAGCTTCGATCCGTGCCTGCCGTGCGGCGTCCACATGTACCTCGGCGAGGGCAAGGTGCTCCAGCAGGTGCACTCGCCGACGCTCGGCACGAGCTTCTCGGGCTAGGGCCGGCGATGAAGGAGCTGATCGGCAGGGTCGAGACCCTGCTGGACGACGCGGACCCGGCCGCCGTCGAGCTGGCGCGGGCGCTGCTCGACCTCTACGGCGAGGGGCTGTCGCGGGTGGTGGCGGCCGTCGGCGACACGGTGGCGGTCGAGCTGGCCGGCGACGAGCTGGTCGCCGCCCTGCTGCTGCTGCACGGCCTGCACCCGCTCGACACCCGGACCAGGGTGGAGGCCGCGGTGCCCGCCGGCCAGGCGGACGTGGTGACGGTCGAGGACGGCCTGGTGCTGCTGCGCTTGCGGCCGTCCGGCTGCCGCTCCTCGGCCGCGGCGGCGCAGGCGGCCCTGGAGAGCGCGGTGCGCGACGCCGCCCCGGAGATCGAGCGCGTCGAGTTCGAGGAGGCCGGGCCGCCGCCGGTGATGATCCCCGTGGAGAGCCTGACCGTCAGGGTGGGGAGGACGTGACCGGCCCGAGCGGGGTGGTCGGCGCCGGCCGCCTGCGCGAGCTCGTCGAGCGCAACCGCGAGGCGCGGCAGCACCCGGACCAGCGGCACGAGGCAGAGCACGAGGACGAGCAGGAGTCCGAGCGGTGTGACCTGTGCGGTGAACCCGTGCCCGGTACGCACCGCCACCTGCTGGACCTGACGCTGCGCGAGCTGCGCTGCGCCTGCCGCGCCTGCTGCGTGCTGTTCGACCACGCGTCGGCGGGCGGCACGCAGTACCGCCTGGTGCCCGACCGTCGCCTGCGGCTGCGGGACTTCTCGCTGGACGACGTGACCTGGGCGAGGCTGCGCATTCCCGTCCAGGTGGCGTTCCTGGTCCGCGACTCGGGGGCGGAGCGGACGGTGGTGTTCTACCCGAGTCCGCAGGGTGCCGTCGCGGCGCCCTGCGATGAGGACGCCTGGACCTTCTTGGAACGTGCCAACCCGGTGCTCGGGCGGTTGGCGTCCGATGTCGAAGCCCTGCTGGTGGATCGCGGGGGTGACGCGTGGCTCGTGCCCGTGGACGACTGCTACGCGCTGGTCGGCCTGCTCCGCACGCACTGGAAGGGCCTGACAGGTGGCCCGGACGTCCGCGAACAGATCACTCAATTCTTCGCAAATCTCGGCGAACGGTCTAAAACCGTCTCCGCGACCGACGACAGGAACCCGGCATGACCAAGGACAAGACCATCAGGACCGGCAGGCCGGACGTGCGACCCGACGCCCCCTCCCACGTCAAGGGCGTCGCGGAGGGCAACGCGTGCGGCAACTACGAAAAGCAGGCCGGCCACCTGCCCGACGACCGGTCCACGGCCAAACGCTCGACCGGCATCAACGCCAAGGCGCACGACCCCATCGACCCCGACATGCCCAACCTCTCGCCCGCCTGAGCCGCGCCCCGATGCCAACCAGCCGATCACCGCAGCTGCGGATCGCGGTCGAGGGCGTCGAGCCCGCTGGGTCCGCGGCGGTGCCGACCCTGCACTTCAAGCTGCGGATCGACAACACCGGCGGGCCGGAGGTCCGCTCGCTCACGCTCAACACGCAGCTCCGCATCGCGGCCCCACGCCGCGCCTACGACGAGCGCGCCCAGCGGGGGCTCGCCGAACTGTTCGGCCCGCCGGAGGACTGGGGACGCAACCTGTCGAGCCTGCTGTGGACGCAGACCGTCACCCAGGTGCCCGGATTCACCGGGAGCACGCTCGCGCCCGTCGCGGTCGCCTGCACCTACGACTTCGAGGTGGCCGCCGCCAAGTACTTCCACGTGCTGGAGGACGGCGACATCCCGCTGGAGTTCCTGTTCACCGGCACCGCCTTCTACCTGGAGGAGGGCCGGCTCCAGGCCGTCCACCTCCCCTGGGACACCGAGGCGGACTTCGACATGCCGGTCCGCGTCTGGAAGGACCTGATGGACCGCTACTTCCCGGAGAGCGCCTGGGTGCGGCTGGGCCGCGACGCGTTCGACCGGCTGTACGCGTACAAGGTGCGCCACACCCTCGTCGGCTGGGACGACGTGGTGCGGTCACTGCTGGAAACGGGCGGAGGCCGAGCGTAATGGATCAAGTCCGGCAGATCGCGCGGGCCGTGCTGTACGAGGGCTACCTGCTGTGGCCCTACCGGCAGTCGGCGCTGAAGAACCAGCAACGCTGGACGATCGGCGGCGTCCACCCGGAGGAGTACGGCAGGGCGCACGGCGGCAACCCGTGGCTGATGCGCACCCAGTGCCTGGTCGAGGCGGAGCCGGGCGACACCGTGGACGTCCACGTGCGCTTCCTGCACGTCGTCGCCCGCGACGTGGCCCGCTCGCACGGCGGCGAGCTGGAGCCCGTCCCCGAGCTGACCCTCGACGGCACCCGCTACCTGCCCAGGGAGGAGGCCAGGGAGCGGGAGGTGGCCGTGTCGGGCCTCGACCTGGCCGAGCTCATGCAGAGCCCGTCCAGGATGGAGATCGACGTCCGGGCGGAGCAGGAAGTCGAGTGGCTGACCGGCGCCGACGGGCAGGCCGGGGCGGTGCTCCGCGGCTGGCAGACGCTGAGCGGCCACGTCGAGGTGCGCGCCGAGCGGATGCTGCAGGGCGTCTACCGGCTCACCGTCGAGCTGGTCAACACGACGCCCTGGTACGGCGGCTCCCGCGCGGACGCGCTGAAGCGCACGTTCTGCTCCGCGCACAGCGTGCTGCGCACCCAGGGCGGCCGGTTCGTCTCGCTCATGGACCCGCCGGAGGAGCTGCGGGCGCTCGCGGAGGGCTGCGACAACGTCGGCACCTGGCCGGTGCTGATCGGCGAGGAGGGCGAGCGGCACACGATGCTGTCCGCGCCGATCATCCTCTACGACCATCCGCGGATCGCCCCCGAGAGCCCCGGCGACCTGTACGACGCCACGGAGATCGACCAGCTCCTCACGCTGTCCGTGCTCGCGCTCAGCGACCGTGAGCGGGAGGAGATCCGCGACGGCGACCCGCGGGCGTGCGAGATCCTCGACCGGTGCGCCTCGCTCACCCCGGAGGAGCTCATGCGGCTGCACGGCGTCATGCGCGAGACCAGGCCGCTGACATGAGCGACTTCTGGACGCGGATGGCCGCGCGCGGCCCTGACGAGGTGGTCGTGGCCGGAGTGCCGATCGGTGAGGGGAGCCGGGTGCGGCTGCGGCCGAAGAACCAGGCCGACATCTTCGACCTCGTCCTCGACGGCCGGGTGGCGGTGGTCGAGGCGATCGAGCAGGACGACGAGGGCGCCTTCCACTTCGCGGTCACGCTCGACGACGACCCGGGGCGCGACCTGGGCGAGGCCAGGCTGCCCGGCCACCGGTTCTTCTACTCGGCCGAGGAGATCGAACCGCTCGCGGAGCAGGCGGCCCGCGCGCCGCGCTTCCGGGTCCTGGTCGCCGGGATCGGCAACATCTTCCTGGGCGACGACGGCTTCGGCGTCGAGGTCGCCCGCCGCCTCGCCGAGCAGGGCACGGCTCCCGGCGTGGACGTCGTCGACTTCGGCATCCGCGGCATGGACCTGGCCTACGCGCTGCAACGCGACTACGACGCGGTGGTCTTCGTGGACGCCGCCCCGCGCGGCGAGCCTCCCGGCACGCTCACCGTGCTCGACCCCGAGCTGCCCGACAGCGGCGTCACGCCCGTGGAGACGCACGGCATGGACCCGGTCAGGGTGCTGCGCCTGGCGGCGGAGCTGGGGCGGGTCCCCGGCCTGGTGCGAGTGGTGTGCTGCGAACCGGCGTCGGTCGGTGAGGCGCTGTTCGAGCTGAGCGAGCCCGTGCGGGCCGCGCTCGACCAGGCGACGAGCCTGGTGAAGTCCCTGGTTATGGACATGATTGCGGAAAGCGCCGGACCGGGCTCCCGCGATCTGGCTCACGAATGAGGTGACCTGGCATGACGAAGTCACGGATGGTGCAGCTGCTCCTGGTCTGCGGGCTGGTGGCGGTTCTGGTCCACCAGTGGCCGGAGATTCACCGGTACCTGCGAATGGAACGGATGTAGGCGGCATGCACGAGATCGGGATGTGCGAGGGGCTCGTCGAGCTGATTCAGCAGCAGGCGGGCGGCAGGCGGATCGCGGGCGCGCGGGTGCGCGTCGGAGCCAGGCACGCGGTGGTGGACGAGGCCTTCGGGCAGGCGTTCACGCTCGCGGCCGAGGGCACCGCCGCGCAGGACGCGGTGGTGGACCTGGTCGTCACGCCGGTTCAGGTCGACTGCCGGTCCTGCGGCGGCACCTCGGAGTCGCTGGACGTGCTGGCCGCCTGCCCGGACTGCGACAGCGCGGACGTGCACGTCACCGGCGGCGACGAGCTGGTCCTGGAGTCCGTCCTGTTCGCGGAGGAGGGACGCGATGTGTCTCGGCATCCCGGGTGAGCTGGTCGGTGTCGTCGACGACCACCCCGACCTGGCCATGGTGGACGTCAGCGGGGTGCGCCGCCGGATCAACGTGGGCCTGCTGGCCGACGAGGACCTGAGCGTCGGCGACTGGGTGCTGGTGCACGTGGGGTTCGCGCTGTCGAAGATCTCCGACTCCGAGGCGCAGGCCGTCCTGGACTATCTCGAAGGGCTCGGGCAGCCGTACGCGGACGAACTGGACGCGCTGCGCGAATCGGACATCACATGAGGAGGGCCCGTGCGGTTCGTCGATGAGTACCGTGACGCCGGCCGGGCCCAGGCGCTGGCCGCGGACATCGCCGCCCGCTGCGAGCCGGGACGCCAGTACACGTTCATGGAGGTGTGCGGCGGGCACACGCACACCATCTACAAGCACGGCCTGGAAGACCACCTGCCGGAGGCCGTGACGCTCGTGCACGGCCCCGGCTGCCCGGTCTGCGTGATCCCGATGGGCAGGGTGGACGACGCCATCCACATCGCCAGGCAGCCGGACGTGATCATGACGTCGTTCGGCGACATGATGCGGGTGCCCGGCGGCACCGGCTCCTTCCTGGACGCCAAGGCGGCGGGGGCCGACATCCGGATGGTCTACTCGCCGCTCGACGCGCTCAAGATCGCCCGAGCCAACCCGGACCGCCGGGTCGTGTTCATGGCGATCGGCTTCGAGACCACCGCCCCCTCGACGGCCGTGACCGTCCTGCGCGCGGCGGCCGAGGGGCTGGAGAACTTCTCGGTCTTCTGCAACCACGTCATGATCATTCCGGCCATCAAGGCCATCCTCGACTCGCCCGACCTGCGGCTCGACGGCTTCATCGGCCCTGGGCACGTCTCGGCGGTGATCGGCTGCGAGCCGTACGAGTTCATCGCCCGCGACTACGGCAAGCCGCTGGTGGTCGCCGGGTTCGAGCCCCTGGACATCCTCCAGTCGGTCCACATGCTGCTCGGCCAGCTCGCCGACGGCCGGAGCGAGGTGGAGAACCAGTACGCCCGGGTGGTGCCGTGGCACGGCAACCGGGTCGCGCTCGCCGCCATCGGCGAGGTGATGCGGCTGCGGCCGCACTTCGAGTGGCGCGGGCTCGGCTTCATCTCGCACTCCGCGCTCGGCATGGCCGAGGAGTACGCCGCCTTCGACGCGGAACGGGTCTTCGACCTGCCCGGTCTGCGCGTCGCCGACCCCAAGTCGTGCCAGTGCGGCGAGGTGCTGAAAGGCGTGCTCAAGCCGTGGGAGTGCAAGGTGTTCGGCACCGCGTGCACCCCGGAGACACCCATCGGGACGTGCATGGTGTCGTCCGAGGGCGCCTGCGCCGCGTACTACAACTTCGGACGTTTCAGCCGGGAGCGGGTGCGGGAGGCGAGCCGGGCATGAACCGCGAGCAACAGGTCCTCGACCGCATCGAACGGGCCCGCCGCCGCAAGCCGGTCGTCAGGGAGGAGCGGATCACCCTGGCCCACGGGGCGGGAGGCAAGGCCACCCACACCCTGATCGAGGCCGTCTTCCTGGAAGCGTTCCGCAACCCCCTGCTGGCCCCTCTGGAGGACGGCGCGACCCTGCACCTCGCCTCCAGGGGCGACGGCGAGGCGCACCGGCTCGTCTCCGGGGAGGACGGCGAGGCTCATCGGCTGGCCGCGGTGGGCGACGGCGGGGCTCGGTGGCTCGGCCAGCCGGCGCACGGCGGTGGGCGGGTCGCGTTCACCACCGACTCGTTCGTCGTCTCGCCGCTGTTCTTCCCCGGCGGCGACATCGGCGACCTGGCCGTCAACGGCACCGTCAACGACCTGGCGATGTGCGGGGCCCGGCCGCGCTACCTGTCGGCCGCCTTCATCCTGGAGGAAGGCTTCCCCGTCGCCGACCTGCGGCGCATCGCCGCCTCGATGGCCGCGGCGGCGATGGCGGCGGGCGTGGCGATCGTCACGGGTGACACCAAGGTGGTCCAGCGCGGCAAGGCCGACGGCTGCTACATCACCACGACCGGTGTCGGCGTCGTCGAACGGCCGGTCACGCTGTCGGCCTCCGGCGCGCGGCCCGGCGACGCGGTGATCGTGTCGGGACCGATCGGCGAGCACGGCGCGGCGATCATGCTGGCCCGCGGCGACTTCGACATCGAGGCGCCGATCGCCTCCGACACAGCCCCGCTGCACGACCTCGTGTCGGCCCTGCTCGACGCGGCCCCGCAGCAGGTCAGGACGTTGCGCGACGCCACGCGCGGGGGAGTGGCCACCATACTCAACGAGGTGGCCGTCGCCTCGGAGGTGGCCGTGGTGGTCGAGGAGGCCGCCGTCCCGGTAGGTCCCGAGGTGACGGGCGTGTGCGAGCTGCTCGGCCTCGACCCGCTCTACGTCGCCTGTGAGGGCCGCTTCGTCGCCGTCGTCGACGGCGCCTGCGCGGACCGGGCCGTGGCGGCGATGCGCGCCCACCCGCTCGGCGCCGACGCCACCGTGATCGGCACGGTCAGGGACGACCCGCCCGGCCTGGTGCTCCTGCGCACCGCCATCGGCGGCACCCGGATCGTGGACGTCCTCGTCGGCGATCCGCTACCGCGCATCTGCTGAGGTCAGCTCCCACAGCACGTGGTACAGCGTCGTCTGCGCCTCCTGGATGCGGTGCACCGATGACGACGGGACGACGAACAGGTGGTCGGCCAGGTGCTCCTGCGCCATCCGCCCGCCCCCTGATCCGGCGAACCCGACCGTCACCATGCCCCGGCGCCGGGCCTCCTCCAGGCCGCGCAGCACGTTGGCCGACCCGCCGCTGGTGGACAGCGCCATCGCGACGTCGCCGGCGCTGCCGAGGGCGGCGAGCTGACGGGCGAAGACCACGTCGAAGCCCACGTCGTTGCCCAGCGCGGTCAGCAGCGCGGCGTCGCAGGTCAGCGAGATCGCGGGCAGACCGCCCGCCGTGAACAGCCCGGCCACCGACTGCGCGTCGGTGCTGCTGCCGCCGTTTCCGAAGGTGAACAGCCTGCCGCCGGCGCGGAAGGCGGCGTCCATCGCGGCCGCGCACGCGGTCAGCGACGGGCCGAACTCGTTGAGCACCCGCTGGCGCAGCGCCAGGCTCTCGCGCGCCTTGTCCACCGTGGACGCCTCGACGTCCAGCGGGTCGCGGCGCAGGAACGGGTAGAGCGTCTCCGTCACGAACCTGACCTCTCGATCACTGCGATGGCCTCCTTGGCGTGCACCAGGACGGTGTCGCCGACGCCTGCCTCGACCAGAGCGACGCTGATCTCCTCGGTTCCGGAGCCCGTGTCGGCCTCCGCGAGCCCGCCCGCCAGCAGGCGGGTGATCCGGACGGGCACGGCGACGTCCCCGCAGGTGACGCAGGCGTCGCCGGAGCAGCTGGTCATGCGGGTGGTCATGTAGGGGCCTCCGACTCCAGGAACACCTGCGCCAGCTCCCAGAGCAGGTGGTAGATCGTCACGTGGACCTCCCTGACGATCAGCGGCTGCTGACTGCGCGCGGCCAGGACGTGGTCCACATCCGGCTGGGCGCCGGCGGCCGTCAGGGCGATCGTCAGCATGCCCAGCTCGCGGGCGAGCGTGAGATCCGTGTCGCCGGGGGCGATGCCGACCGCGATGTCCTGGGGGCGTCCCAGGACGGGCACCAGCCAGATCGCGTCGCCGAGCGAGATCGCCGGGAGCGCCCGCTTGCCCACGATCACGGGGTGGGTGAACTCCACCGCCAGGTGCGCCGCGTCCGCCGCGGCCCCGTCGCGGCCGAACGTCACCAGCCTGGCGCCGCCCCTGAACCGCTGGGCCATGGCCCGCGCGGCCCGGACGATCGCCGCGGCGTCCTCGGCCACCGCCAGCCCGGGGCCGGCGCGGTCCGCGGCGGCCTGCTCGAGTAGATGAGCCACCCGTACTCCCTGTGATTCGCCGCTTTTCACCCCGTCCGATTATTTGATCGCAGTTGGAACGCGGTCCTGGCGTTCTTTGGCCGATAAATCGCCAAAGTCCTGCCAAGTTTCATCCAGCCGGTAAATCTTCGGATGAACGGGCGCGGCGGCTGCCGTAGAAACCCTGATGAACCCGTCTATACAGCTCATCCCAGTCATCGGCTGAAGTATGGGATTAATTTCGCGTTGGGCGGCGAGAATTCGCGAAGTCGCGAACAGGTGGGTGCGCGCTGGCTAAAGTACTGCCTCAGCAGGCCCTGGCCAGAATGCCAAGCACAACCCACAACTGGCCAGGGTGCTGCCATTTCAAAGCCCGTACGTCTCCAGCAGGCGCAGCCAGACCTCGGTGACGGTCGGGAACGACGGCACGGCGTGCCAGAGCCGCTCCAGCGGCACCTCCGCGGTCACCGCGACCGTCGCGGCGTGCAGCAGATCGCCCACGCCGGGTCCGACGAAGGTGACGCCGAGCAGGATCCGCCGATCCTCGTCCACCACCGCCTTCGCCCGGCCGCGGTAGCCGTCGCCGAGCAGGTAGGCGCCGGTGACGGCGGCCAGGTCGTACTCGACGGCGCGCACCCGGTAGCCCGCCCTGCGGGCGGCGGCCTCGGTGAGCCCCACCGTGGCGACCTGCGGGTCGGTGAACACCACCTGCGGTGCGCCGTACCCGTCGGCGATGTCGCGGAGCGCGGGCAGGTCGTCGGGCTCGCCCTTGGCCCGCGCGACGATCACGTCGCCGCAGATCCGCGCCTGGTACTTGCCCATGTGGGTGAGCAGCGCGCGGCCGTTCACGTCGCCGACCGCGTACAGCCAGCCGTCGGCGACGCCGGTGGCGCGCATGCTGTCGTCGACCTCGACGGGGCCGTCGCCCAGGCCCACGGTGTCGAGCCCGAGCCCGCGGGCGGTGAGGTCGCGGCCGGTGGCCACCAGCACCTCGTCGGCCTCGAGCGGCGGGCCGTCCGGCAGCCGGACCGTCACCTTGCCGCCGGGCTCGGGGCGCTCGACCGCCGTCACGTCCGTGTGGAAGCGGACGTCGATGCCGGACGCGGCGAAGGACTCAGCGATCAACTCGCTCACGAACGGCTCCATCCGCCCCAGGAGCGTGCCGCCGCGCACCAGCACGGTGGTCTGCCGCGCGCCCAGCCCGTGCATGGCCTGGGCCATCTCGCAGGCGACCACGCCGCCGCCGATCACGACCAGTCGCTCGGGCACCGCGGTGACGGCGGTGACCTCGTGGCTCGTCCACGGCTTGGCCTCGGCCAGGCCAGGGACGGGCGGGATCGCGGCGCCGCTGCCGTTCGCCAGCACCACGGCGTGCCGGGCGGTGAGCACCCGCTCCGCGCCGCCTTCCGCGGTCACCCGAACCCGCCTGGGGCCGTCGAGCCTCCCGCGCCCGCGGACGAACGTCGCGTTCACGCTCCCGATCCACCGCACCTGGCCGGAGTCGTCGTAGTGCGACACAGCCTCGTCGCGCCTGGCCAGCACCTTGTCGACCTCGATCGGCCCCAGCGACAGCCCCGGCACCCGCTGGACCTCGCCCGCCAGCCCCACCGGGCGCAGCAACGCCTTGCTCGGGACGCACGCCCAGTAGGCGCACTCGCCGCCGGCGAGCCGATCCTCCACGATGGCGGCGCTCAGCCCGCCGCGCGCCGCGCGCTGCACCACGTTCTCACCGGCCGGACCGGCGCCGATCACGATCACGTCGAATACGTCAGTCACGTCACTCTCCACAACGGTCTGCGCCAATGTCGAGCAGTCTGTCATGTGAGCCCAGGGTTGGACTGGCACGCCACCTCCCCTCCGCGCGCCCGCCGCTGAGGGGCCGGGGCGCTGCGCAGGACGCGACAGGCTTCGCGCAGAATGTTGTGGGATTCCTCCATGCGCGAACCGGGATGTTCTGGTGTGGGATCGGTCCTGTTCGTAGACATCTCACATCTAGGAGGGGGCATGCCCCAGTCCAGCCGGAGGTTTCCCACGGGAGATCTCGCGCGGGTCGCCGTTTTCGCGGCGCTGATCGCCGTGCTCGGCCTGCCGGGCGCGTTGAACGTCTTCGGCAACGCGGTGCCGATCACGCTGCAGACGCTCGGTGTGATGCTGGCCGGGGCGATCCTGGGCACGTGGCGTGCCGCGCTGGCTGTGGTCGTCCTGCTGGTGCTGGTCGCCGTGGGGCTGCCGTTGCTGGCGGGGGGCCGCGGCGGGCTGGCCGTCTTCGCGTTGCCGTCCGCCGGGTTCCTGATCGGGTGGGTGCCCGGCGCGGCCGTCACCGGCTGGCTCGTCGAGCGCGCCGGACGGACTCCCGGCCTCGGCCGGCTCATGCTCGCCTGCCTGGTGGGCGGGGTCGGCGTGATCTACCTGTTCGGCATCCCCGTCCAGGCGGCGATCGCCGGGATCTCGCTCGGCCAGGCCGCCCTGCTGAGCGCCGTCTTCCTGCCCGGGGACGTGGCCAAGGCGTTGATCGCGTCCGTGGTGGCGAGGGGGACGCAACGGGCGTATCCCGACGCGGTGCCCGTGGTACACCGCGAACGGCTCCAGGCCGGCAGGGAGGGCTGACCCGTACGATGCCGGTCGCCGCACAGGTACTGAACCACGCTCTGCACCGTCCTGGGCGGACCGCGTTGCGCGGCGCGGAAGGCGAGGTGAGCTACGCCGACCTGGCCCGCAGGGTCCGCGGCGGGCATGTCCTGCCAGACGAGCAGGCCGAGGCGGTCGGCGTGGTAGTACCAGCGGTCGTTCTCGACCTTGACGTGCTTGCGCACGGTGT